>JAZNBY010000146.1:0-3821 GCA_045587325.1 Lachnospiraceae bacterium
CACGGCATTTTCTTTCACATGCTGTCTTCCTTCATGGTCCATCTCATAATTTTCCTTATGTATCAATTCCGAAATCGGGACCAGTTCATAGCCTTTCTCTTTTAATCCAAGAATAACGGCTTCCAACGCCGCCGGGGTATACTTTGCACCGTTGTGCATGAGGATAATGGAACCGTTGCCCAGGTGCTTGTGTTCCAGTACTTTCTTTATAATGGCATCGGTGCCGTAGTCTTTCCAGTCCAGAGAGTCGATGTCCCATTGCACACAGTGGTAGCCCATTTCGTTACACACTTCCACAAGGGTATTGTTATAATCCCCGTACGGCGGCCGGAACAGATTCATTTCCACGCCGGTCAGTTCTTTGATGCGGTCGTGAGCCTTCTGAATCTCAGTGCGACATTGCTCCCTTGATAGCTGGGACATCTGCTTGTGGTTCTCACTGTGATTGCCTAGGTCGTGTCCGTCGGCAAGAATAGCCTTTACGTCATCCGGGTACTTGTTCATCCATTCTCCGGTCATGAAAAAGGTTACTTTTACGTTGTGTTTTTTGAGGATAGAGAGGATGTTTGCGGTGTCTTCATTCCCCCAGGCCGCGTCGAAACTCAGCGCCACTTTCTTTTCTTCCGTATCCACGCAGTAAATCGGCAGCTTCTTCGCTTTGCCTGCCACCGGGATGGTTTCGTTAAGTAGCTTGCCGCCTGCAAAAAGGAAAAAAGCGGCAGAGAAAAGGAACAGGGTGTATTTTACGATGCGATAGACTTTGGTTGGGTTTTCGTCAAGATTCATGGTTTGCCTCGAAGTGAAGTGCTTCGTATAGTGTATGGGACTTTTTCCGAAATAATGCTTGATAAAACCCCAAAAGTATCGTATGATTGAAATAGAAGAATTTGAAATACCACTGAGGATTTCGGAGGAGGAATACATGAGCAGTTTACTGTCCGGCTTAGAAGCATTGGGTCTTGGCAGCGTAAGTGAGATGGGGGTTTACGAGGACGTCGAGACGAAGGTGAAAAAAGAAAACGCCACCGTAGAGAAGCAGGAGAAGACGGAGATTGATTATCTTTTTGATAAGACTCATACCTGCCCGGTGTGCGATGAAGAGTTTAAGTGCAGTGCGGTACGTACCGGAAAGGCGAAGCTTGTGGGAAGTGATTCCGATTTGCGTCCGCATTATCAGGGTGTTGATCCGTTAAAATATGATGCAATCGTTTGTCCGCGTTGCGGTTATGCGGCATTGACCAGGTTTTTCACAGCCATTACCATGCCGCAGGCGAGACTGGTGATGGAGAATATTTCCAAGAAGTTTCATGCGGATTTGAAGTTAGAGGGTGTGTATACCTACGATGATGCTATCCTGTATCACCGTTTGGCTCTGGCCAGTGCGGTAGTAAAGAGGGGAAGACTCAGCGAGCGTGCCTACACTTGTTTGAAGACGGCCTGGCTGTTGCGTTCCAAGTCGGAGCAACCGGAGACTCCGGAGAGTGAGAAGCCGGCGATTTTGGCACAGGAGCAGGAGTTCTTAAAGAGTGCTTACGACGGCTTTGTGGAGGCTATGTCCAAGGAGAACTATCCGATTTGCGGCATGGATGAAATGACCTTATCTTGTATGGTTGCGGACATCGGCAGACGGGTAGGACGCTATGAAGAAGCCGCCCGGATGATTTCCAGAGTTATCGTGGCCCGGAATGCCAATGAGCGTATTAAGAACAAGGCCCGTGATATTAAAGAACTGATTACGGAAGATATGCAGAAAAATAAGTAAAGCAGAGCGTTCGTTGAGAGAGTCCGCGTGCGGGCTCTCTTTTCTGTAAGAAATATGGCTTTTTCCACAGAAAAGAACATTTAGATTGTATTGCGGCGGATTGGAAGTTGTCGTTAGAAAGGAGAACCCTATGAAAGAACAGTTATACACCATACCGGTAAACGAAGCCTTTGATCAGGACTGTGAGTGCCCGATCTGCACTATGCGCCGGTCGCTGGAGAGAGCATCCATTGAGTATACCTTAGGCCCGAGTTACATGGAAGATGATGTGCGCATGGTAACAGACAAGGTAGGCTTTTGTGCGAAACACAGCAAGGAGCTGTACTATCAGCAGAACCGCCTCGGCCTGGCTCTCATTATGAAGACGCATATGGACAATATTATAAAGGAAGTGGAGCGTCTGCCGAAGAGCATGTCCGGCGGCGGACTTTTTAAGAAAAAGGCGGGGGCACCGGTGGTAGAGTACATGAGGAAGCTGGAGGAGTCCTGCTTTGTCTGCCAAAGAGTGGGTCAGGTGTTTGACCGCTACATTGCCACCATTTTCTACTTATATGAGAAGGAACGGGATTTCAGATATAAGTTTTCCCAGGCAAAGGGTTTTTGTAACAATCATTACGGCTTGTTGTATGACCAGGCACCGAATTATCTGTCCGGCAGAGATTTAGAGGAGTTTGCCGATATGTTAAACGAGTCTTACATATCCAATATGAAGCGAGTGCGGGATGATTTGGAATGGTTCACCGACAAGTTCGATTACCGCAATGCGGATGCACCATGGAAGAATTCCAGAGACGCCCTGCCGCGTACCTTGCTTAAGACCAACGGTGTTGATGTGTAACTAAAACATAGAATAATTGAGCAAAACTTAGAATAATCGAGCATATGCGAGCATAACTTAGAAAGAATTGGAAATAATACCGATTGCCACAAGGGAAAAACTTGCATCTTTTTTTCTAAGTATGTAATATATGGATATCGGTTAGCACTCAAACGATAAGAGTGCTAACAAAAAACGACAGAAAGCGGTAAAGGATGCCGGAAATGTTGCAACAAGCATTGCGGGTGGCAAGGCAGACCGCGCAAAATAGAAGGAGGATGTATCATGAAGTTAGTACCGTTAGGAGATAAGGTGGTATTAAAGCAGTTAGTGGCAGAGGAGACCACAAAGTCCGGAATCGTGCTTCCGGGTCAGGCAAAGGAAAAGCCGCAGCAGGCAGAGGTTATCGCAGTAGGCCCGGGCGGAATGGTAGATGGTAAGGAAGTTACCATGCAGGTAAAGGTTGGCGATCAGGTCATTTACTCCAAGTACGCAGGTACGGAAGTAAAGCTTGGGGATGAAGAATACATTATCGTAAAGCAGAACGATATCGTAGCAATCGTAGAAGAATAATTTTTTGACGGAGGTTTTATTTATCATGGCAAAGGAAATTAAGTATGGCGCAGAAGCCAGAACCGCATTAGAGCAGGGCGTGAATAAGCTTGCAAATACCGTAAAGGTAACCCTTGGACCGAAGGGAAGAAACGTAGTTCTTGATAAGTCCTACGGTGCACCGCTTATCACCAACGACGGTGTTACCATTGCAAAGGAAATCGAGCTGGAAGACGCTTTCGAGAACATGGGCGCACAGTTAGTTAAGGAAGTGGCAACCAAGACCAATGATGTGGCAGGTGACGGTACCACTACCGCAACCGTTTTGGCTCAGGCAATGATTAACGAAGGTATGAAGAACCTGGCTGCAGGTGCCAACCCAATCATCTTAAGAAAGGGTATGAGAAAGGCTACCGAGTGTGCAGTAGAAGCAATCTCCAACATGAGCTCCGCTATTACCGGTAAGGAGCAGGTGGCAAAGGTTGCAGCTATCTCCGCAGGCGATGAGACCGTAGGCCAGATGGTAGCAGATGCAATGGAGAAGGTTTCCAAGGACGGTGTTATCACCATTGAGGAATCCAAGACCATGAAGACCGAGCTTGATGTAGTAGAAGGTATGCAGTTTGACCGCGGTTACATTTCCGCATACATGGCTACCGATATGGATAAGATGGAGGCTGTACTTGACAA
>JAZNBY010000147.1:0-26101 GCA_045587325.1 Lachnospiraceae bacterium
TGCAAAATTCATAGTAACCTCCGTTTCAATCACTTATCTATACATCATTTTCTAACGGTACCGTTGTAAGCTTACATGCCCATTATAGCACCCACATACGAAAAAACAATGACCAAGCAAGTGAGAGGAGACAACCGGCGGTTGGAAAAACGTACTATTGGCAAAACTACTCCTGTAGGAGTACCTCTGAACCAAATACGGCGATACAAAAACCGTACATCCGACTACCGAACCAACCTCTCTCTACACCGCTCCGCCAATCTCCTCGGCTCTTCCGCTTCTGCTTCATACCCTCTTTCCTCTAACCACGCAGTCAGCGACATCCATACCTCATACGCCTTTTGATACTCTCCCAGTTCTTCATAACAAAAGCCCTTTGACCAAAGTACCGCTGTCATTTCCGAATCCAGTGAAAACGCCTTATCCCAACAAGCAAACGCCTCCCCGTATCTTCCCAACCGCTTGCACAAATCTCCTCCGTAAGCATAAAGCAACGCCTGGTCCGAAAACTCCTTTTCCGCTTTCTGAAATACCTCTAAGGCTTTTTGATTCTCATTGGCGTAAAAATATGCTACAAGCAAATTGATATTGCTGTAAAAATCATGTGGCTGCTCTGCGAGCTTCGCTGTCTGCTCTTCAATATTTTTCTCATTCTCTCCCACTTGAGAACGCAGTAACATCCGTTGCCGCTCGATTTGGTGATAGACTTCCGGATTATTTCTTTCTTCCATAGCAAGTCCTTTCTCAAACAACCGACGTGCATTTTCCTCGCAATCTGCCATATGATACTGATACAAAATCCCGTACAAACGCAAATCATTCATGGAATAGACCTGGCTTTTCAATAACTTGTCATATTCCCGCTCCGCATTATAGAAATCACGGAGGTCACGGCTCTTTTCATACACAGAAAAAAGAAGTCCCGCATAATTCTCATAGGCCACCGACTGCGTCTTATACAAATCATCAATGGTCACACAATACAACCTTGCGATTTCCGGAAGCATCATCACATCCGGCATCGTAGAACCGCACTCCCAACGCGAAAGCGATTTCGGGGATATATTAAGCAGCTGCGCCGCTTGTTCCTGCGTGTAATTTTTCGCAATCCGTAATCGTTTTAAGTTCTCTCCAAAAGAATTTTTCATAGAATTCACCTTCCATTATTTTGTCTTATCAGCTGATAATTCTATTATAAAAGAAAAAAGAACATTCCACCACCTCTCGGTTTGAGGGGAAAGTCTCAGAAATTGAGAACCAGCTTGAGTATGTAGAAAAGGAGGCATTACAGCCTCCTTTCAACAATCTTTTTACTTACTTCCTCACAATAATCGGCACTGCCCTCTGCACATTCTCTATTTCGGCTTCCGTATAGCTTCCGCCAAACTCACCATCCAGCGTCCAGTCCAATGCTTCCTTACTTTTTACCTTTATATAAGAAGACTTAAACGTGGTAATGCACGCCGCATCAAAGGTCTGTTTCAGTAGGGACATTACAATGTCTTTCATCTCCGCCAGCGTTGCAGGACGTCTGACTAACATTACCTCGAATTTACCGTCGTCAAAGGCCACATTCTTTCCCGTAATATTCTTAAAACCGCCTACACTTAAGGAATTGGTCACCATTCCGTAAATGTAATTGCCCTTTAACGTCTCTCCGTCATGCTCCACTTCTACATGATAAGACTTGATGGAAGACAAACTCTTTGCTCCATGCAATATATACGCCGCATGTCCGAAAATGTTTTTAAACTGCTGATTGGTAGCATAGGAAACATCCGTAAACAATCCAAAGGCTGCAATATAAACAAAATTCTGCCCGTTAAACTTACCGCTGTCACAGGAGAACACCTCTCCCTTTGCGATATTTTTTGCCGCCTTAATAATATCTTCGGACAACCCCAGACTTCTTGCAAAATCATTGGTACTTCCCGTCGGAATATACCCTAGCGGAACATCCTTTCCGCTTCGCAGCAATCCGTCCACCACTTCCCTAAGAGTGCCGTCACCACCGCTGCATACAATCAAATGATACCGCTCCGCCTCTTTGCTTTGCATCAGCTTGCAGGCATCTCCCTGCTTCTGGGTCGGATACACGGTTACCAGATATTTCGCCTTTACAAAAATATCCACAATCTCATGCAGGTGCTTTGTAACTGTACCCTTACCTGCTTTCGGATTATAGACAAATAAAAGTCTTTTTCGTTTCGTTCCGGATCCTTGCTTCATGTCCCCATCCTTTCTCATTCCCTTAGTAATCTATATCCCTTTATTTCCCAAGTATACTACGAACAATGGTTTTTTGCAATAAGATGCATAAATGCTTTTATTTAATTATGACACTACTCCTCTCCTTTCTTCTATGCTATAATTTATTCTGAGATAACATGAGAAAGGAAGTAAGGACCAACTTATGAAACATTCATTTCGCGCCGGTCTTGCCACCGCGAAACTATGCCTAAAGGAACAAAGTTACTTTGGATTTGCAAATCTTTTGGCACAGTATCTTTTACAAGCGGGCGGCCTGGCGGCACTTTTGATGATATGGCGCTCCCTGTTTTTGCAAGGCGTAGATTTGGAGGGAATGCGTCTCACACAATTTTATACTTACACGGTACTCTCCACCATGCTGGCTCCGCTTTTAAACATTCACACTCCTGCGTCCGGCTGGCTTCACGACGGAACCATGCTTGGGTTGTATCAACGGCCGGCCGGTGTGTTTGCACAATTGGCTGCACATACCATAGGCGGATGGTGCATGCGATTTTTATGCCTTTCCTTACCGGTACTTGTAATCGCACTGTTCTGCGGGCTTGATATGCGCCCGGCAAGTCTTTGGTTTTTCCCATCCCTGTTCCTGTCCGTGTTACAGGGCTTTGCAGTAGACTTTTTATTTGCCTGTCTACTCATCCGCATGCGGAATCTGGAATGGACGGTACATTGCCTCAGAGAAGCGCTGACCGCACTCCTTACCGGTTCTTTGATTCCCTTTGCGGTGCTTCCTTGGGGTATCGGAGAGTTTTTACAGTTGTCGCCTTTTGGCACACTGGCAGGTGCGCCGCTCTCCATTTACACCGGGCTTTCGGAACCGGGTACACTTTTAGTCGCTCAGGTGATTTGGAACCTAATCCTTTGGCCGTGTGCCATCTATTGCTTTGCGGCTTCCAGAGAAAGGATGGTGTCCTATGGCGGATAATATGAAAGGGTTCTTCCGGCTCTTAAAGCTATACGCCCGCATGGATTTACAATGGCTGTTGCAGGACAAAGCCACCGTACTCCTTGTGGTCATCACGGAAACCCTAAGCAATCTCTCCGGCATGGCAGGCGTACTTCTCCTTGCCGTCCGGTTCGGAGGGGTAGGCGGACTGACTGCCAACGAAATTTTATTCCTTCTGGGTTTTTTTGAACTGGCGGACGGCCTTGGCTGGATGCTGTTCGGTAATTACAATGTGATCCACATCAGCCGTCGTATCGGCAGAGGACAGGTGGACCATATGTTAATTCAGCCGCGTCCGCTTTGGATGCAGCTGGCAACCGAAGGATTTATGCCGTTTTCCGGCTGTCACGGCTTTATTATCGGTGCAATTCTTACTGCCGTCGCCGTGTCCCGGCTTAACATTTCCTTGTCCCCGGTTTGGTTTTTGCTACTGCTCTACTACCTTGTAATTCATATTGTGCTGCGACTGTCCCAAAGCTTCCTCTACGGCTCCATGGCGTTTTATAAGCCGGTAGCCTGCGAGGAGATTTCCAGTATGATTTTGGATATGAACAATCAGCTGGGCAGATTTCCGCTGTTTGGATTACCGACCTGGCTGAGCACGATTTTACACACAGTACTTCCGATTGGGCTGCTGGCCTATTTCCCTGCTCTGGCACTTCTTCGTGAGCTTGGAAAACCGACGGAACTTGCCTTTCCGTTCCTCGTGGCATCCGTGTTCTTAACCGCCGCCCTGATATGCTTTAAGAAAGGACTTTCACACTATGCAAAATACAGTTGTAACCGATACAAAGAAATGGGACACCGTTGTTGATATCAAAGGTGTTACCAAATACTTTGATCAAAGACGTCCGGTGTCTTTATTCAAACGTGAAACACGCCGCATCTATGCCTTAAAGGATGTGAGTTTTTCCTTACAAAAGGGAGAATTTGCCGCTTACGCAGGTCCCAACGGTGCCGGCAAATCCACCACATTTAAGTTGCTTTCCGGCATGCTCTGCCCACAGGAAGGAAACGTCCGGATTTTCGGTATGGACCCAAGCAAGTCCCGTATTCCGGTCATGCGCCGCACCGGTATTCTGTTCGGCAACCGCAGCGAGCTTTGGTGGGACCACCCGGTCCGCGCTTCTTTTGAATGGAAAAAGGCAGTCTGGGACATTGACGATTCCACCTATAACCGGGTTTGCGACGAGATGAAAGAATTACTTTCGTTAGGAGATATCTGGGACAGCTACGCCAGGGAGCTTTCACTCGGACAGCGTATGCGGGCAAATCTCGCACTCATGCTTCTCCACGAACCGGAACTGGTCCTTCTTGACGAGCCGACTTTGGGGCTGGATGTCCTTGCCAAGCGGCAGATGATTGAATTCTTAAAGAAAATTAACCGGGACAAACAGGTAACCATTCTTGTTACCTCCCACGACATGGACGATTTGACCGAAATGGCAAACCGGATTCTCCTCATCAACGAGGGTCAGCTGGCCTTTGACGGCGACTACGAACAGCTCATTCGTATGACCGGAGACAACCGTGTGATAAAGCTGACCGCAAAGGGAGACGTCCCGGTTCTTTCCGGAGCTTCCTATGTAGGTACAGAAGATGGAAAACACCTGTATCGGTATGATGCAAATAAAATCTCCGTACCGGAGCTCTTCGGTAATATTTCCAAGTTACCGATGGTGGAAGATGTAGAACTGGGGCATGAAGCCATTGAACAGGTCATTGCAAAACTGTATGAGGATTGGAAAAAAGAGGTGTAGCATACACCGTCCGCTTTTTGCCAAAGTACGACGAGAACGGCACCCCGGATTGGAACTTTGACCTTCTCGCAGTTCTATTTGGAGCGGATAGAAGGGCTTTTACCTGAAGCTTTAGGAAATTAGAACATGTGAGGATAAAACTTATGGATAGCTTAAAAATGATTACAGAAAAATTTGTGAAACAGAGCAAAAATATTTTAAGGGATAATCTGGTAGGACTCTATCTTCACGGCTCGGCAGTGATGGGCTGTTTTAATGAGAAAACAAGTGATATCGACTTACTTGTTGTGATTCATCACGATATGTCCGAGGAAGAGAAACGCCGGTACATGAACATGGTTGTGGAATTAAATACTCTCGCGCCAACCAAGGGGATTGAATTGAGCATTATCAAGAAGTCTGTCTGTAAGCCTTTTGTGTATCCCACCCCCTTTGAATTGCATTTTTCTATTGCTCATCTAGAGTGGTACAAACATAATCCTCAGGATTATGTCTTAAAAATGAACGGAACGGACAAAGATTTGGCGGCTCATATTACGATTCTCTATCATAGAGGTCTATGCCTTTGGGGCGAAGAAATTCACGATGTATTTGAGCCAGTCGGCGAGAAAGCATATTTTGACAGTATTTGGTATGATATTGAGTGTGCTGAAGAAGACATTCTTGAGAACCCTGTTTATGTAATCCTTAATTTATGCCGAGTTTTGGCATTCAAAAAAGAGAACTTGATTTTATCAAAACAGGAAGGCGGCATCTGGGGATTGGCTCATGTTCCCGAAACATACAGCAAATTAATACAACAAGCCCTTGATGAATATGCCTCCATCAGCACCATAGAACTTGACAAAAAAGACGCTGTGGATTATGCACAGTATATGATTGAGCAAATCAAAGCTTGATATTTTTGAAATAAAAACTTCGGTAATTAGAAATTGAAAAAAATCTTTAACACAGGAGAAAAACATGAATCAAACAGATAACTTTGAAATTATCCCATTACCTAAGGAAGAATGGAAGGACTATAAAATTCCGATGAGATATACTACCCATGAGTATTATGACGTGGTAATAAAAGAACAAGCAAACGGCTTTCAGGTAGAGTTAGAAAAGAAGCCTCTCACAACACCCATCAGTCATTATCCGGAAGAGTACGACTGGCCGGACCGCTTGTATGAAGACTGTTGGCCGGATGCTACTGCATGGGGTGTCTTGGACAAAGACGGACAACTGATTGCCTGTATCGAAACCACGCCGGAAGCATGGTTCGGAAGATTACGCATACAGGAGCTGTGGGTTCATGCAGATTACCGCAGACAAGGAATCGCCCACAGACTAATGGCTGTTGCCAAAGAGCAGGCAAAGACAGAGAAAAGAAGAGCTCTTGTTCTGGAAACCCAGACATGTAATGCTGGAGCTATCGAATTTTACCGACAGGAAGGTTTTTCTCTCATCGGTTTTGATTCCTGCTGTTACAGCAACCGAGATATTGAAAAGAAAGAAGTCCGCATAGAACTGGGTATTCTTTTTGATTAATACCTCATGTGAAAGGAGTATTATAATGAACGTATATGAAAAGGTTGAAAAAAATATCAATGTTCTTGTAGAAAATAATGTGTACTGGTCTACATGCGCAACCCCGGAAGACATGCAAAAAGCCAGAGAGGGACAATTAACAATCAAATTCTTTGACAAAGAAATACCGACAGAATGGCTAAAAGATATCAAAGGGAAAACGGTTTTATGCTTAGCGGGAGCCGGTGGATTGCAGGCTCCGTTGCTTGCATGTGCGGGCGCAGAAGTGACCGTTTTGGACCTTTCCGAAAAGATGTTGGAAAAAGACAGAACCATAGCAGAAACGGATCATCTGAACATTCGAATTGAAAAGGGAAACATGTGCGATTTATCTCGTTTTGCCGACAGTAGCTTTGATTACATAGTAAACCCTACTTCGCTTATGTATGTTCCGGATGTAAAACCTGTGTTCAAAGAATGTTATCGTGTTTTAAAAGAAGGCGGCACTTTTATCATGATGGCACCAAGTCCGATTAACTATCTGTGTGATTTTGTGAATGATGAAAACGGTGGTTATTACAAAGCGGTAAATCGAATGCCCTATTGCTCTTCCGATTTTGATACTATGAGCGATTGGGTAGAATACGGACACACAATGGAAGATTACATCAGCGGACAACTCGAATGCGGATTTGTTATCAATGGTTATGTGGAATGTCAGTTGGAAGATATCACAGAGTTGCATTTTTTGACCAGAGCAGTAAAGTAAAACAGAAAGTAAGAGGTGAAACAAAAAAATGATTTACTACAAAGACGAAGATTTAGTGATTCGCAACATGGAAGAAGCAGATGACCGGGTTTTTTATGATGAATACACCGCCCAAGGTTGGCACCCGGAAATCGGCGATTGTCTGATGAGACTAAAAGACCAGGCCGAGGGAAAATGCGTTGCCTTGACAGCGGTATATCAGGGACATCCCGCCGGCTCCGTGTATGTGTACCTAACCGCGCATGGTGGCCCATTTAAAGAGAAAGGTTATCCGATAATAGTTGATTTTGGCGTATTGGAAAAATACCAAAGAAAAGGAATCGGAAACAAACTGATGGATGTAGCGGAGCAGATTGCAGGGCAATATTCGGATACCGTTTGTCTGGGTGTCGGTCTGTGTGACGCCTATGGCAGTGCACAACGGATGTATGTCAAGCGTGGGTATATCCCGGATGGGTCCGGTGTGTGGTACCAGGACAAGCAGTGTGTACAATACGAAACGGTTTGTACCATTGATGATGACTTGGTTTTGTATATGTCAAAAACGCTTTAAACAAGATTAAAATAAAATGTATCCCTCACCACTTGACACAACATTAAACTCAAGGTATAATCAAATCATAGAGCCCGAACACATATTCGATGTAATGATTGGTGGAAGGAGTTGATACCATGAATAATGACGATTTTGTCCAGCAACTTGATGCAATGTCCGAACGTGTCCTGTCAAAAGCTCTCACTATTGAAGATGCTACCAATTACTCGGAATCTCTGTTTGAATCTATACGCCATATCAATGAATACGGCGAAGAGTTTTGGTATGCCAGAGAGCTTCAGGCTGCATTGGAATATACTGAATGGAGAAACTTTAAAAAAGTAATCGACAAAGCAATGCTTGCTTGTGAAACCAGTGATAACTTGGTTTTAGACCATTTTGTTGACGTCAACAAAATGGTTGAAATAGGTTCAGAAACCGAACGCTCTATCAGCGATATGGCACTCTCCCGCTATGCTTGCTATCTCATTGTTCAGAACGGCGACCCGCGAAAAAAAGTGATTGCACTGGGACAAACCTATTTTGCTGTAAAGACAAGACAGCAAGAGCTCATTGAAAATTTCGAAGCCTTGGATGAGGATATGAAGCGTCTGGCAATCCGCAAAGAAATGATTGAACATAACAAACTCCTTGTCGCCGCCGCAAAAGATTCCGGTGTAGAAACACAAAAGGACTACGCCATTTTCCAGAATGCCGGATACAGAGGACTCTATGGTGGGCTTACCGCCAGCGACATTAAATCCCGCCGCAACCTCGGTAAAAATGAAAACATTTTAGACCACATGGGTTATGAAGAATTAGCCGCTAATCTCTTCCGCGCCACACAGGCAGAAGCAAAGCTTCGTCGTGAAAACATTCAAGGAAAAGAAAATGCGAATGCCGCGCATTATGAAGTCGGCAAAGCTGTCCGTGATACTATCAAAGGCCTTGGAGGTACTATGCCGGAAGATTTACCGACTCCAACCAAAAGCATCAAACAAATCGAACGGGAACAAAAGAAAAGAAGTGAAATCGGTCACTCCTAATGTCAAAAACACTTTAAAGCAAACATGACACTCCTTTCTTAGTTGAAAAACATCTTTCTTTATGTTATGATAAAGCAGATGCAATTGTTTTTCAACACGAGAAGGGAGTGAGTTTCGTGGATTATCGTTTAAGAGGACATAACTTAACTGGATTTGATCAGCTCCGTGCAGCTTATATCTAAGCGGCAGTGTACGGAGCGGTATCGCCGCTTATAATGCGATATATGCTGCACTTTTTGAATGGATACTTTTAACCGGTTGCTTTCGCAATCCAACTACATTCAAAGGAGTGATTTTTATGTCATATATCAACGCAGAAAAGGTCCTTCCGGACTGGCTCATTCATCAAGTACGTAGCTACGTCGGAGACGGCCTCATTTACATACCACCGGAGACTTCCGTCCGCAAAGCATGGGGAAGTAAGTCCGGCACAAAGAAGCTTTTAGAAGCAAGAAACCTTGAAATCCGCGCAAAAAAGCAGACCGGTTCTACCGTGTCCTGTCTTGCCACAGAGTATCATCTTTCTGAGGATAGCATCAAGCGGATTTTGTATAGGTAGACAACTATGCACAACAGAAGAACAAGCTAAAGGGAGGCATTTTGTAATAAAGTGCCTCCCTTTTTTCTTTTCCGGTTACAAAAAAACGTATCGCCTGCAAAAACGGGAAATCATCCTTTCACCGCGCCGGACAGCCCTTCGGCATAATACCGCTGCGTAAACAGGAACAGTGCCGCAATCGGGATGGCCACGCATACGGAGCCTGCTGCAAATCGGGTGTAATAATGATACACATACTCCCGCTCCAGCATGCTCCACAACCCAATGGCCACCGTATAATACCGGCTGTCGGCTCCGGCAATTACCCGGGCGAAAATAAAATCCAGCCACGGTGCCAAGAAGGAAGTGATTACCGTATACACAATAATCGGCTTTGATAACGGAATGGTAATCTTATAAAAAATCTTAAACCGGGACGCCCCGTCTATCATAGCTGCCTCATCCACACTTTTCGGTATGGTATCGAAAAATCCTTTTGCAATATAAAATCCAAGGCCCGCACCGGCAGAGTACACCAGCACCAGAGCCACCAACTTCATGACACCTTCCGTCAGATTAATGCCCTTTAAAATATAATACACCGCAATCATGGACATAAAGGCCGGAAACATTCCCAGCACCAAAGCCACATTCATGAACGGCTTTCGCATCTTAAAACGCATCCGGGACATGGAATAAGACACGGACAGCACAAAAAAGGTGGAAATAATGCAGGTAAACACCGACACGATTAAGGTATTGGCAAACCATCGCGGGAAATCAAGCACCTCCGTCTCCGTAAACAAGCGGGTGAAATTAGAAAACGTCAGCTTTTTCGGAAAAAAAGTGGTAAAATAGGAGCCCGGTTCTCCCCGAAGGGCCGTCATCACAATCCAGAAAATCGGAAGTAACCAAAGAAGGGCCAACAGGGCCAAAAACACATGAAGCAACACCGTGCGTATTGGTTTTTTTCTCATTGAAAGCCCTCCTCATTCTTATAGGCTGCCGTTCTCCGGTATGCCGCCAGGGATAACACAATGGAAATCACAAAGGTCAGAATACCGATGACCGCACCGTAACAATAATCTTTGTTGTCGATGGTCAGTTTATAAAGCCAGGTAACCAAAAGGTCCGTTTTCCCTGCCGTTCCCTGATAATATTCCATAGTGGCAGGTGCGCCGCCGGACAACAGATAAATCACATTAAAGTTATTGATATTATTGATAAAAGTGGTAATTAGCGTCGGTGCCGTTACAAACAGCATATAAGGCAATGTTATTTTCATAAATGTCACCCGTCTGCCGGCTCCGTCCACCTTTGCCGCCTCGTAAAGCTCCGTAGGAATATTTTGCAGAATGCCCGTAGTTGTCAACAACGTGTAGGGAATTCCCACCCACATATTCACTACAATAATGGTAACTCTTGCCCAGGTAGGGTCCGTGAAAAAAGGAAGTGCTGCATCCTGTGCAATCCATCCCCACTCCCGTAACAACATGTTGACCGCACCGTTTGGCTGCAACAAAGTCCGCATGGTAAGAAGAGTCACAAACTGAGGCACTGCAATGGAAAGCACAAAGCAGAACCGCCAGAACCCCTTTCCCCGCACCGTCTTCTTGTTAATAAGAATCGCCAGCAACATCCCCAAAATATAATTGAGAAATGTTGCAAACACTGCCCAGGTAAAGGTCCAGCCCAATATCGGCCAAAAAGTCCGGCCAAAAGCACCGTCAAAGTCCAATACCGTCCGAAAATTATCTAACCCCACCCAGGTAAACAGCTTTCCCGGCACCTGATGGTACCTGTCATAATTGGTAAATGCCATACTGATCATAAAGACCAACGGCAATACCGTAAATGTCAGAATTCCGAGTACAGGAAGCGTAAGCAGGGTACGGTGAAGTCTTCCGTTGAAATAGCTTTCTATCTCTTCTGTAAAGCCCGGAACACGCCGCCCCGCTTTCTTTAAGCACTCCGCCTGATATGCAGAGCGGACTGCTGCCCGCACAAACAAAAGAAACGCCAGCGCCAGAAACACAAAGATAACACCGGAGAGCAAAATCAACAACGAATTATCTCCGGCCACATACACATAAATCCCTTGGGCATCGTCCCACACCTTTTCCTGTGTCCTCGTTCCCAGCGTAGGCAACTTCTCCAATACACCTATCCCTGTCCGCAGGAAATACATCACATACAATGCCGTCACAGACAAAAACAAAAGCCCTTTTGCAAACTGTCCCCGTCGGATGGTTCCCAGCCCCGGTACAAGGAGGGAAAGCTTTGTAAAAAGGTCTCCCTTTACAAGTGCTTCCAAAAAGCCTGCCTCGCCTACGGCTCTTTCCGGTTTTAACATTTTCATACTGCCTCCTCGTCCGTCATTGTCTTTTGCCCGGTTCCCTGCTGCAAAAGACGGCTTCCCAACTTTTACCGGTTAAAATCCGGTACCGCTATTTAACGCCTGTTCCAATTGCTTGGTCCGCAAAATCGCATTTTCATGAGTAATGGTTCCGTTATAAATCTCCTGTGCAAAGGTTTCTACAATCTGGAACCAGTTTGTAATGGCCGGAACCGTCGGCTGCACCACAGAGGTGTTCATTACTACCGCATTTTCCGCTTCCGCCACCTCACTCTCCAACACTTTCTCCGAGTTTGCAAGATTCACGTGTACCGGAGTAACACCACGATACTCAAAACGGTCGCTTTGCACACTTTCACTTCCCAGATACAACGCAAGAGCTACGGCTGCCGCCATATTCTGGCTACGCGGATTTACGCCTACCGCTTTGGAACCGGTAAACTGACGCATCGCGCCGGATACCCCATTTTCGAAAGTAACGGACGGCAATGCTGCGGTCTCAAAGTCGTCTCCCAATGCCTCTTTGATGGCATCTGCTTTCCAGGAACCGGATACCAGAGCACCTAACGTTCCGTTTGCCAGACGGGTAATGGAATCATCTCCGGACTCCTTATGGAACTTCGGATTCTTTACCAAATCCACTAAAAACTCCGTAACAAATCCATAGTCACCGATGTCGGTTCCTGCTGCTTCATCCGTTCCGTCCGGTCCGTACAAGGAAAACCCTCCGGCATAATAGAACTGTTCAATATACCAGCTGTCCGTAATATCCATTGCAAAGGATGCAACACCTTTTCCCAAATCCTTTTCCAACATGGTATTTAAGGACTTTACCTCGTCCTCGTCAAACATTTCATCGTTATAATACAAAATCAAAGTATTTGGTGTATACGGCACTCCATATACGCCGTCCTCATAGGTCACACTTTGAAACATGGTATCATTATTACTCTCTCGGATGGTTTCCAGGGCAGAACCTCCAAACTCCGCCAAAGCACCGGCACCCACTAAGGTAGCCATCTGGTCATTGGCGTACATATACACGTCCGCTGCCGCATCCAGGTCCTTTGTCACCACATCTCTTGCATCTCCTTCGGAACAAACCCCATACTGAAAAGTGATATCCCATTCCGGATGAGCGTCGTCAAATTCCTCACACCACTTGGCAAGCAAACCGTTCGGGGCACCGGTTTGTGCCGCCTGATCCTCTGCCGGAGACCAGACTCTGAGGGTAATCTTCTTTGTTTCCCCTCCCTGATTCCCTTCGCCACCGGACTGCCCGGCACCCGGTGTTGTGGAAGAATTACCACCGCCGCCGCTATTTCCCTGGTCCTTACCGCAAGCACAGCCTGCCATGCTCCCGGCAAGCATACCGAAAGTCAAAGTCATTGCCATTATTTTTCTTAACTGTTTCAACAATCTCATATTCGTTTCCTCTCATTCTACGAAGCCTTTCCAATATTATTAATTTTTCCGTTCAGCGGTTTTCTTTCTTGAACCTTCTCCCGGTTGCAGTGTCGAACGGATTTTATCACTTGAAAACTTCTTGCGCCTATAGGTGTATTTGAATATCGTGTAGGATGTTAGACTTTCTTATTGTTTCATTTCTCATCAACAAGCCTCGGACACGGATGTCCGAGGAAATCCCGTGCGCAACAAGGAGGTTGCGTAAGGGATGGTTGTGTCACTCTTATAGAAACTACACTGAAACAATTAGAAAGACTTACATCCGGAGCCCATGAAAATACATCCATAGGCGCAAGAAGTTTTCATAGATACCTCCCCGACACTGAAATCGGGAAAATGCCTTCAACAAAAAACCGCCGGACGGGGCTCGCGTGTTATACGCATATAGCCTAACCGTTCCGACGGCAAATTATACTTATTCTGTTTTAAAAACTACTCAACAAAATATACTCTTTCTTCTTTTCTCGGCAATACTCCCGGATACTCTCCGTCCACATAACCCAGTACACAGTTTCCGATGCCTTCGTATTCTCCGTCAAGACCCAGAGACTTCAACCACTGCTTCCATTCGTCCTGCTCAAACACTTCCTTTGCACGATGAATCCAGCAGCTGCCGATTCCCAATTCATGAGCCGCCAGCATCAGATTTCCCATCACAAGACTTCCGTCATATACATAGGTGCCTTTCTTTTCCGCCAGTACCACAAGTACCACCGGTGCACCATAAAACGGGTCGTTCTCACTTCCCATCACCTGTGCATTTGCCTTCGATATCTTGTCCCGGATCTCCTTATTTGTCACGGCTACAATCACCGGAGTCTGCAAGTTCATTCCACTGGCTGCAAAGGTTCCGGCTTCTACGATTTTTTCAATCGCTTCCTTCGGAATCATATCGGACTTATACTTTCTGATACTTCTTCTGGTCTGCATTTTTTCTAACACTTCGCTCATTATGCTTCCTCCTTTGTCTCTTCTCCGGCCTCCTCAGGCAAAATCGGATTCTTGTTCTGTCTGCGATACATCCATGCCATGGTTTGGTACTTCTGTACATCAATCTTATCATACTGGTCCTTCTTCATGCGCCACTGCCAGTTACTTCCCATGGTAGACGGGAAATTCATACGGGCTTCATTACCAAGCCCCAGCAAATCCTGCATCTGGAAAATCGCTGTATGAAGATGGGTACGATAGGTGGCCCGAATCAACGCCTCCTCCACAGACTCCTGTCTGCCGATGCCGAAATACTCTCTGATCCGTCCCATATCCCAATCGGACTTTCCGGACAAACATCCGTGCAAGGTCTCATTGTCATGGGTCCCGATATATGCAATGCTATTATTTGACATAAAGTTATGCGGCAAATACGGATTGTCCGGAGTACAATCTAAGGAGAATTCCAATACCTTCATCCCCGGATAATTGTTCAGTTCCATCAAATCCACCACCGGTTGTGTTACGACACCCAAGTCTTCCGCAATAATTTTTCCTTTGCCCACCGCCTCGTTAATGACACGGGTCAGTTTCTCACCCGGACCCTTCTTCCATTCTCCTTCCATGGCAGTTTCGCACTCCGCCGGAATGGAATAATAATTTACAATGCCGATAAAATGGTCAATGCGGATCACATCATAACGGGCCGCGGAGATTTCCATACGACGTCTCCACCAGTCAAAGTTCTGCTTCTCCATCTCATCCCAACGATAGAGCGGATTGCCCCAACGCTGGCCCGTCGCGGAAAACAAATCCGGCGGAACTCCCGCAATGTTGATTTCTCTGCGGAGAGCGTCCAACTCAAACAAATCATAATGAGCCCACACATCCGCAGAATCCATTGCCATATAAAGCGGAATATCTCCGATGATTTCAATGCCCTTTTTCTTTGCATAGGCCCGCAGGCGATCCCTCTGTTCATCAAACTTAAACTGACAGAACATATAATAGCCCACTTCCTCGGAAAGGGTCTGTTCCATTTTTACAAGTGCCGCCTCTTCGTGCAGGCGAAGCGGCATCTCCCACTCCTGCCACGGTTGTCCGCCTAAGGAATCTTTGATTGCCATAAACAAGGCATAATCCCGTAACCAGTACTCGTTTCTCTTACAAAACTCCGTAAAAGCCTTGGTGGTCTGGTGCTTACTGTTCTTATATGCCGTATGAAGCACCTGACGACGGCCCATGTAAAGGGCACCGTAATCCACGGTTTCCGGTTTCTCTCCCCAGAATACCTCGTTGCAATCCTCTACGGAAAGCAATCCTTCCTCAATCAAGGTAGATAAATCAATAAAATACGGATTGCCTGCAAATGCGGAGAAAGACTGATACGGACTGTCCCCATATCCTGTCGGTCCTACCGGCAACACCTGCCAATAAGAATACTCCATCTCTCTTGCAAAATCCACAAAGGGAAAGGCCTCTTTGCCCAATGTACCAATTCCGTACGGTCCCGGAAGACTGCTGATCGGCATCAAAATGCCCGCACTACGGTCCCACTTTCCTTCTGTTGCCATACTAAATCCCCTTTCGGTTTGATTTGGTTCTTCCCATCACATACCCTACTTAGTTTACACAAAAAACGCAATTTTACTCTTTGAACAGTATACCATACTTTCTTACTTTTTGGAATACAACTCCCAAAGTTCATCAATGGTATAGCCGGTATTCTTTTTCCAAATACTGTCATCATAACCACCGACACCCTTAAACATCTTATTAATGATATGTGGCATATCTTCACAGTAATTTTCCGTCACAAATTTAAGAAATGCTGCTGTTCCCGTATAACCGTCCGTGTAATGCCCTGTTTCTTCCGGTGTCGGCAACCGCCACCCGCAATCTTCATTATGAAGGCCAAACAAGTACCGTCCGTAATCTGTGAGACCTTCCATGAGCCATACATAGTCTCCCACACTGATATGATTCTGTGCGCAATGAATTAACTCATGGGTAATACAGTCCACATCCTTTGCATTGGCTAACATATGCTCGGAGGCCAAATATACATCCTGACTGTTGGAGTAGGCCGGAGAATAATCATTCACCGTAAAGAACAACGTAACTTCTTCATATTCCCCATAGTTAAAGTAATCAAATACATTTTTATAAACATCGTACAATAACTGATAGGACCGTTTCGCAATATCCGCCGTCACATACCCGGTTTTTTCCATAAAGATATACTGTCCGATGCCGTCTTTGTCCTCCGGTGTATAGACCTCCAACACAAAGGACAGCGTTGCATCATTTACTATATCCCTCACCGTAACGGTAGCCGTTCCTTCCTTCAACGCCTTTACCGTACCGTCATCTTCCACAGTAACTACGGAAGTATCCGAAGAGGAATAACGATACACGCCTTCCTTGGTTGCAAAGTCCGTTGTAAACCGCAACCTTCCCTCTCTTCCGGTTATCATAAGAATCTCATACTCTTCTGCAATAATCTGTGGTTCGTTAACCGTAACAATAAAACTCTTTTCCTCGCCGGTAGACCGATTTGTTACCGTAACGGTACTTGTTCCTTTCTTATGGGCAGACAGCTTTCCGGCTGCATCCACTGTTACAACCGACGGATTGGAGGATTCAAACGTAATTTTTGCATCATCGGACGCATACACCTCTATCTGATAGTCTTCTCCGATCGGAAGCTTATTGATGCTGTTTTTAATATAAAACTCCAACACATTTTTCGATAAAGTATATTCTATCGGCAATTGGCTGATATACATTCTTGCTTTTACCTCCACCTCGTCTCCGGAAAAATCCACCAGCCTTGTTCCGACTCCGTCGTCACGGATTTCCAGATTGGATAAGGTAATTTCATAGCCTCCTGTCTCTTTTCCGCTATGAGATTTAAAAATAATCTGTAGGTCCTTCTCATCCCTTAATTTACTGCGGTCATACTCCACTTCCATCTCAACCTCATAATAACCGCCGCAATCTCTCATTTTCTTTACTCCATGCTCCGGTTCCTCTGCAGTTACAACACCGTTTTCATAATGAATGATCATGGTGTTACCTTTCCAGTTATAGAAATCATCAAATGCATGTACCGCCAACTCAAAAGTATCTACCCGGCTGGCATCCTTTAATTTCGGAACACAAAGCGTCACGGAAAGCGTTCCTTCACTCAGCTTCTGATCGGCTGAATACAGAAAAACCATATTGGCTTCAGAGTCATACCATACATCGCCCCATCCGGTGTTCGTTTCCGGTAACCGGTAGGTCAAATTATACCAACCCTTTCCTTCCACCGTTTGTATCGGCTTCGGCGTAGCTGTCGGTCTCGGTGTCGCTGTCGGCGCCTTGGTCGGCTCCTGTTTCAACAGTTCGTTATCATCAAACCGATACAACTCATAATCGTATTCTTTTGCCTCTCCGGTAATAAAATTTCCCTGCATAAACGTGATACTGACATTACCGTTGATAAGGTCAAGCTTCCTGTCTGTTGCCGTAATGTCCGCAAACGCAAACGGAATTTCTTTACTTCCTTTCTTAGAATGGGTTTTTATCAAAATCCGCAGTTCACCGCTTCCGGCACGATAGTCCTTCTCAAACTCATAGTACCCCCACTCTTCCCCTAAAGCTCCCGTTTCTACAGCATCTCCCACGGAAAAAATACTTCCTTGCCCATTTAAAAATAACTCGAAAGAATC
Source organism: Lachnospiraceae bacterium (assembly GCA_045587325.1). Classification (GTDB taxonomy): domain Bacteria; phylum Bacillota; class Clostridia; order Lachnospirales; family Lachnospiraceae; genus SIG307. Next base: position 17,847 of record JAZNBY010000147.1, read on the forward strand.
TTCCCGTTCCGACAAATTCACTGACTTCGGATAACAAAACTTTACACTGAGTTTCCCTTGCTTCGGTGCTCCTCTCCATACAATCTCCGTATTCGTCTCGGAGTCCAGCCACTCGTCCTCCCAAACATAATTCGAATCATCCGGGAGGAATACTCCCACTACCGTGGTGCCTTCCACTGTCGACTCACTTGTAGCTTTCGGAGCTTCTGTCGGTTCATCTTCCCTTGTGACCTCCGGTTCTTCCGTCGGCACAACTTCCTTGGTAACTTCCGAAGCTTTGGTCGACTCTGCTTCTTTCGTCGCTTCCGGCTCCTTTGTCGGTTGTACCGGATTCGGAACCGCTAACGTCCCTGTAATTTCCGATCCGGGAACTTCCTCTTTATTTGAACTTTGACAACCTGCCATACTAAGTACAAACATCAGCATTACTATTTTCCATACGTTTTTTTTCATGTCGATTCCTCCTTGCGTGCTTTTGTTTTCATATTTTCATATTCAATACAATCCTTATTCCATTTTTTACACAAAATTCCACTCTTTAATTATAAATATTATATCATTTTTTCTAAATTTTGCAAACCAATAGTGAAATCGAGTTCATAGAATAAGACGCTATTTTTTTAGGAAAGGTTCACATATCAGAAAATTTTTAAGCAAAAAGGCCCGCCCTATCGGACGGACCTTCCTCTCTTTTTTTAATCATTTATGCCATATACCCTCTCTTGGCTTCATCCATATTCACATACATCTCGTTTAAGGTACCTCTTCCGTAGGTCAAACCGGCATACACCTGCTGGGTATTTTTCATAACCGGTCCACTGGTATCTTCCTCGCTGACCTTTTGGTATCCGATCAAAAGCTTTTCAAAAATCTCCTCTGCTCCCGCAAGCAACTCCGGTTGCTTTTGTGTCTTCGCAGCAGTGATCTCCTTATTTGCAAAAATGTATAAACTCATTAATTGATAAGAGATACCGATACTATAATCAAGTGCTCCCATCAACTCATTCACAAACCGGCCGGCCCGGGTCAGTTCCTTTTCATAAGTAACCAAATCACCTTCTGCAAAAGCTTCCTTCGCGTACTCCATCTCCCTTAAAATAATATCATACATGATTACAATTAACTCACTGCGGGAGGCCTGGGTTACCCGCATGGAAAATTCCTGTATCATCTCTTTTTTCATCGCTTTGCCTCCGTTTCCTTTTTACTTAACTCTGTAACAAGGACAAAATCTGCTGCGGTCTCTCGTTTGCCTGGGCAAGCATCGCATTACCCGACTGGGACAATACCTGCTGCTGGGTATAAGTCACCATTTCTCTTGCCATATCCACATCTTCTACACGGGACAATGCCTCCGTCAGGTTTTCTGCCGATACATTTAAGCTGTTAATGGAGTGCTCCAGTCGATTCTGGTATGCACCAAGCTTTGCACGGATGGTGGATACTTCATTGATGGCCTTCTCAAAAATCGTAATAGCCTTCTGTGCCGACTCCTGAGTATTTACATTGGCAACATCCGTTCCCAACGTATCCGTATCCACCTTCGGAATACGTACCGTCATGGTCTGGCCTTCGTTGGCACCAATCTGTAAATCCATCGGCCCGGCTTCTAACAAAGTAACCTCTGCTCTTCCGGTTCCTTCTACCTTAAACTTCATCTTAAAATCGTCCACATCCGTTACCGTAACATAATTTCCGTCTACGGAAACCGTCGCGGTAGACTTAAACTGGGACGGATGTACACGGTCCAAAGTTACAATCGCATCCACACCGGTAGTTTCGGTTGCGGCATTGATTCCGAGAATCTCTGATAACTGTGCGCTGGAACAATACATCTTAACAGATGCATCCGCTCCTTGGTCTCTGGTGGCAAACTTAAGGGTAGTTGCGTCTGCAAAAGCACACTCCGCATCGTCCTTCATCGGCGTCACGTCTATGTCCACATCGTCCGCACCTTCTCGAATCTTTTCATAAATATCCGTAAGAGTATCCGTCGCTTCAATGGCAATATCTTTTCCGTTAATCAAAACGTTAGCGGTGATATTCAAAGCAGAATCTTTTGCAACACCATCCTGTAAGGTGTATTCCTTTGTATCTGCCGCAGGCGCAGTAGTTACTTCCAGGATATACTTTCCGTAAGATACGGAATCGGAGGAGCTGATTAACTGAATCCGCTCATTATCCGAAAAGGAACGATAGTCTACCGTACCGTTTAACAACTTCTTTGTATTAAATTCCGTTGTGGTGGATACACGATGAATTTCCTCGTTTAACTGATTGATTTCGTCCTGAATCGCCTTACGGTCTTCCTCGGTGTTTACACCGTTTGCCGCCTGCACGGAAAGCTCACGCATACGCTGCAGCATTGCTTCTACTTCATCCAGTGCACCTTCCGCTGTCTGGATAACGGAAATACCGTCTGCCGCATTTCTGGCAGCCTGCTCAAGACCGGCAATCTGTGTTTTCATTTTTTCGGAAATTGCAAGACCTGCCGCATCGTCTGCCGCACGATTGATACGAAATCCGGAAGAAAGACGCTCTAAGCTTTTATCCAGCGCGGAGTTGGTCTTTCCAAGAATGTTACATGCCTTTAAGGCAGAAATGTTATGGTTAATTCTCATATTGTCACCTGTTCCTTTCTTCGGTCATCGGCCTTTTCCGTTTGCCTTATGCCCGCTCGATTTCCATGATGTGAACAAATACCGCTTTGGATGCAGCCAAAAGCTGTGCTGTATCCGCCTTGCTTCCTGTCAGCGGCTCGGTGACATCTCCTTCCTTGTCAATGCCCGGAATACGGTTCACGGTATACGCATCGGATCTTGCTCCTGCCGTACAATATACCATGGCATCCATCACTCCCAAATCAAGTAATCTCTCTGTCAGCTCCCGTTTGCTGTGTTCGAGCAGCTCGGTTCCTTCCCGGGAATCACTGCTGACAAAACAGAAAATCTGATTGTTTTCTATCTGTAAGTCCGCCTGTACATTGCCAAGTCTGACAAGCGGAATCTTAACCGATGCTCTTCCACCCTCTTCTGCTTCGCTCTCCGTCTGCAGGGTAACACGCATACTCTTTACACCCTCTGCGGTTTCCACCGGAAAATCGAAACATTCTTTTCCTGCGCACTCCCCGCGCAGCTTTACTCCCATTTTAATCTGTTTCAGTGCCTTAAGGTCCATGGAAGTCGGCTCGCCCTCCGTCTGAATGTCATCCTCCAGATTTCGTACCGCCTTCTTTAAGTTACGGTAAAATCCGTCAGCCACTCTGACATCAAAGAGGCTCTCGGTACTGTCCGCACCACCTGCCAAAAGAATGGCATCCGTTTCATTGTCTGCATTCTTTACAGCCTCTTCCTTTCGGAATTTCTTTAACAAATTCCCTAACTTCCCGTACATCTCTCCGGTACCTGCCAAAAACTCCTTTGCGGCTTCCACGTTGTTGGCGGTTACCACCAAACCCAGACCCTGTAAAAACTCCGGTGCCTGTTCTGCCGTCTGGGCGGTCATGCGAAGCTGTTGTACCGCCTCTTCCGTATCCATCACGGTCGGCTCCCTGTTTTCCTTATACATCCCATATCCGTCACTAACCGATATATCGGCAATTTTCCCCGGAATCTTAATACCGGACAAAATTTGCGCATCAATCTTATTGCTGTTCGGAAGCATCTCCCGCACTTTTCCCATGGTCTCGTCCGCAGTCACATCGATACCACCCATTTTTGCGGTGCGCATCGCGGACAAGAGATTGCCCAAAGTCAACTCCTTACCGCTGTCCATGACTGCACCGATGGCTGCACCGTCTGTCTTTTCCAACTGATTGAACAAACGATACATACCGATATAGGCTGTACGCTCTTCCGGTGTAACACCTTCCGCCTTTTCCATTTTAAACAGGTATCTTGCAAACTTCTCCGTTTCCTGTGTAAGTCCGTCTTCCGTACAGATTTCCTCTACTCTCCTTGCCAGAGCTTCTACCGTTTCCGCCAACGGATTAATTCCTTCCCTGATCAAACGAAGGGCCGCTGCCGGATGCATATTCTCGATTAACCCGGTTACTTTTGCATCGTATTCCTTTACGGCTTCCATATTGGCAGCGTTCAATTCTATGGAATTATATGCCAAAATCCGCACTGCCCGCAGATTCTCCGGAGTCGCTTCCATGCCCATGGACTTTAATAACTCTGCATTTCCCGCAAAAGCATTCTGGATGGAATCTCCGTATCCCGCCTGCGGTCTGGTTCCAAGCATGTCATAGGATTCTCCTGCCCGCTGCATCCGGGAACCAAGCCCTGCTCCTGCATTTGCCAATGCTTCAAGCGTCACGTCCGCTCTGTTTTCAAAGGTCACACCCAGGGTATAGCTCGGAGACTTTGACAAATTGTCAATATTCTGCATGGTTCTCCGGAACATCTCTTCCATGGAACGATTGCCGGACATACCCGCTTCATCGGTACAGAACCGGTAATAATTGTTTTCCAATACTCTGAGACCATCTACCACCTTGGCAAGTCCCGAGGTATCAATACGAATGCCCTGTCGTTCCAAACGGTAGGCAGATTCCGTGGTCATCTTCAGACGGATTTCCTCCAGTCTTCGTTTTGCCCGTACCACACTGATGTCAAAATCCATGGAGAAGCCGGATACTTCCGCCAACACTGCCTGTTCCAGAGTGTTCGGACGCACATTGTCTCTGCGTTCCTCTTCCGCAAATGCCAATTCGTGAAAGGTAACATCTTCTCCGGCTGCCTGCCGCATCGCCTGCCCCAGTGCTTCTCTCGTCGGTGCTGCTCCTTCCGGCTGCATCCCCGCAAGCTTCCCGGCTGCCTTCTTTACATAAGCCTGCTCTACTGTATCCGGTGTAAAGCCTTTTAAGCGGTCTACCCGTTCTCCCACCTCTGCTCTGGTCAGACGGGTCAGGTTTGCCGCAATGGCCGGTTTTCCGTCAGAAAGAGCTGTTGCCGCCAGTTCTGCCACTTCTTCCGGCGTACGCATCTTTACATCATTTAATTGTTGCATTTGCACCAGATTTTCCGGTGTAATCGGAAGACCGTGCTCCGTCAGCCATCTGGCATTGGACAGATTCTCCTCCGTAATCGGAAGGTCTGCATTGACACATACCTGATTGGCAGACTTAATCAAACGCTCCCATACCCCGTCGGATACCGGAGTTGCCTTTACATTTCCGGCGCTGTACTGCGCCATATATACATTTTCGATGGTCGGCTCTTTGCCGAACTTCACCATATAGTACTGCACCGACTCGGACATGCCCGCCACATTTCCTGCAAATTCCACCGCCTGGTATACCTTATGTACGGTAGCATCCGTTACAGGCATTCCTGCATCCATAAGCTTTTCCGCAATATATTCCGCTGCCGGATTTCCTTTCAAAGCCTTCTTAGCCACAGCAATCATGGCTTCCCGCTTCTCCACCAGCTTTGCTTTCTGCCCTTCTAAGTTCTTTGCTTTTAATTCCCGGCCCAGACGAATCCGCTCGATAGCTCTGGCCAACTGTGTGGCCGTCAGCTCCTCCACGGTAATTCCTTCCGCTCTGAGGGCATCATAATCGTCCCCGGTCAACTGCCCCGCGGATTCCTCCAATGTTTTTTCTTCTTCCTGTATGGTTTCCGGTTCCTCTTCCGGATGATTTTTACTTACATCGCCGTAGCAAATCTCTTCCTCCACATTGCCGACAGCTCCTTCTGATACACTGACCGTAATTTCGGTGTTACCGCCTTCCTTTGCGGCATGTGTTGCAAAAACTGCGGAAGCATCCTTTCCCGCAGTTGTGGAGGAGCGTTGTAATTCCTTTGCCTTCTCCGGAGCTGCTTCTCCGAATAAAGAATGGATTCCGTTCATAGAAAACGCCTCCTCCGATGTTTGGTTTTTCTCTACTTATTATTTCGGCTTTTCCCACCCAAATCTTTATACATTTCTTTCAAACCCGAGGAATAGATTAGTGAAAACACCTTATAAAAGGAGTTGCCATGACCTGTCATTTCCCACTGCGATTCCGTTCCCGGCGGCCGTTTCCCTTCCGCCTTGCCGGTAGAATTCTTGCAAAAACACTGTTTGCTTTTTTGCTTATTTGTTCCTTTTCCTGTATCGCCGGTTGCAAAGGTTTCTCTTCTTCCTCCCGGGATAAAGAACCGGCAAACACCGCCTCCTTTCCTTCCTTTTTGGTAGAACTCTTTCAGGAGTATGCCGCCTCGGACAGTCTGTCTTTGCATTACACCATACAAGATCCGGAACTGTTGGAGATAAACGAACCGGAAGTGACGCTGGGGCATTTCGGAAAAGATACCCTTTTAGCGGCCAACCGTTCCGCCACCGACTATCTGAACCGGTTGCATGAATTTTCACGGGATACCCTGTCTCCTTCCGAGCAACTAATCTATGACTTATTGGAGTATACATTTACCAACTCCCGCTTTCCGGAGGAAACGGTTCTCTATGATTCTCCTTTGGGGCCTACCACCGGACTGCAGACCCAGTTGCCGGTGTTACTGGCCGAGTACCGATTCTATACCATGAAGGATGTGGAAAACTACTTCTTGTTGTTGCAGGATCTTCCCAATTATTTTGAAGAGTTGTGTGAGTTCGAACGGCTCCGGTCTGCAGCCGGAACCCAGTCCTGCAATGAGGTACTGGAACGGATTATACTTCAGTGCAACTCCTTTGTGGAGGACCCGGGAAATAATTTTTTAATCGAGAGCTTCAAGGACCGACTTGTTTCCCTTCCCGGACTGACGGCCACTCAGATTGCCACACTTTGTATGGAAAATCAACATCTTGTCCTTACAAAGGTCATTCCCGCTTATGAACTTTTAATTGAAACGCTGACCGGTCTTTTGGATTCTTCCGTTTCACCTAAGGGACTGTGCGCCCTGACCGAAGGTACCGCCTATTATGAATACCTGGTCCGTAACAATACCGGTTCCGACCGCAGCATCGAAGAGATAGAATCCATGTTAGAACAGGCTCTGACAGAAAACATGCTGACCATGATTACCTTATACAATGAAAAAGAACTGCAAGAGGAACTGAAACTCTATCTGGAACAGGGATTACATCTACAGGAATCCTCGGACACTGCCGTCAATACTCTATCTGCCTCGTCTTCTGTCGACATTACCGAATATTCCTCCGGGGTTCTTTCGGCTCTCCGGGACCGGATTTCCTCTGATTTTCCTGCCCCCGCCGACGTTTCCTGTGAGGTCCGGTCCGTGCATCCGTCCCTGGAGGATTTTATAAGCCCTGCTCTGTTTTTAGTCCCGCCACTGGATGCCTATACGGAAAATATTATTTACATTAACCAAGCCAAATGTTCCAAAGAAAGCCTGTTTTCCACCCTCGCCCACGAAGGTTATCCGGGCCATCTGTACCAAAACACTTACTTTGCCGCCACCAATCCCCATCCGGTGCGGATGCTTCTTAACTTTACCGGATACGACGAGGGCTGGGGCACCTATGCCGAGCTTTATTCTTATCAATACGCCGACTGTTCCGAGCAATTACGCCAATTCCTCACGGCAGAACAAATCGCCGGTCTTTGCCTTTACAGCCTGTCCGACATTCGAATTCACTACCATGGTGCATCCTTGGACTCTATACAGGCCCTTTTTGAAAAATACGGCATTTCCGCCGAAAGCGCCGGGGAAATCTATTATACCCAGCTGGCGGAGCCTGCTGTTTACCTTCCTTACTCCGTAGGTTATCTGGAACTCTGTTCCCTGCGGGAGCAATATTTTAAACTTGCAGGGGAAAATTCCTCCTTACTTCCTTTCCATACCTTTTTACTGGAAACAGGACCGGCACCTTTTTCAATTTTACGCACACACTTAGAAACCAAATTTCAATAAGAGAAGGCACTGCCCCAACAGATTATTGGGACGGTGCCTTTTCTCATTTCGAATCCTGTCTTGCTACACCGGGTTACCGTTTTCAACATTTACTACGTTAAAATATTTTTTTAAATTCTATTGACATCTCTTCCCTTTTTATGGTATTATTGCAATTACTTTGGAAGGATGTAACAGAGCCTTTCCAAGCAATTATTGGGACCACTCCTTAGGAGTTGAGGCCATACGGACAGCCGGGTCCACTGCCGATTGGCAACGAAAGTTGCCTTATTGATTGAGTTAGAAGCTCAAATTTTATAAGTTGGTTACTTCATAACCGAAATTGCGTTTTGTGACGCAGACTTGTGAAACGGTCAATAAGAGTAGTAAAAGTGATTGCTATATAGACTCTGATCA
>JAZNBY010000148.1:0-5106 GCA_045587325.1 Lachnospiraceae bacterium
GCAAAAGCTGGTGCCTGAGCGAGCCCTTCCCATTAGTGTATTTTCCGCATGCCTATGTTTATTTATTCCGTTTGCGATAGCCTTTGTTCTGCTGGTTATAGAGGCTATTAAAAATGCAAAAGAAAAAACTCCAAAAACAAAAAAAGGAAAGGGAAAGAAAAAAGAAAAATTTAAGGAAACTTTAGCTTTTTTCTTTTTTATATTAGCTGCCGGAATGGTCTTGACTTTTTTATCGATACGCGGAACAAACGCCATGAAAGACCTTATTAACGGACCGACAGAACAAGCAGTTCACAGAGTTTACCTGAAAGCCCGTAAAAAACGGAATATGTACACAAAAAGTTATATAAAGCAACAGTATTTGATTTGTCGTACCTACGACGAAAACAATAAACCGCTGGAAATCAAGGTAAATGACAACAAAGTAGACTATATCACCGATGTTATGCGTGACGGATTTGATGTATATGGTCTGGATGATAAGTATGTAGTACATTATTTTAAAAACCTAAATTTTTTTGTAGATATCCAAGTATTGAACCCGGAAAGTCAGTTGCAATGATAGTAGCGGTTACATAACAAAGACAGGAGAACCTTTATGCGCCTTGTGGTAACAAAAAAAGACCGATATATTTATTCCGTTCTGTTTGATGAGAACAATCAGCCTTTGGAGATGGCGGCAGAGGATATGGATACGCCGTCCCGGCTCGGAAATATCTATGTTGGTCATGTCAACAATATCGTGAAAAACATTGATGCCGCTTTCATCGAAACCGATGAGGGCTGTATGTGTTACCATTCGTTAAAAGAAAAGACCTCCTATTTATTCGGACCTCATGCCAATAACGACCGATTATGCATGGGAGATTATGTACTGGTACAGGTGGAACGGGAAGACATTAAGACCAAACAGCCTTCCGTTACCGGAAAATTGCAATTTACAGGAAAGTACCTGGTGCTGGTCCATGGTATGAAAGGGGTACGGGTTTCCAATAAAATTAAAGAAAAAGAGGAGATTAATAGGCTAAAAGTCCTATTTTCTAATTGTGAAAATGAGAATTACGGACTAATCATTAGGACCAATGCACTACTAGTGTCGAACGAAAGACTGAAAGAAGAGGAAGCACGATTAGCTTCTTTGTACCATGAAATATGCACTACAGGCATACATAAATCCAAGGGAAGTTTGCTGTATCAAAGCTTTCCATGGTATATCGATTTACTGCGGGATTTACCGGCAGATCAGTTGACAGAAGTGGTGACGGACGATGAGGAGATATTTACGGCATTTTCTGATTATACCGCACAATTCCAGCCGGAAGATGCAGGAAAGCTTCGTATGTACCGGGATGAAAATCTTTCTCTGGCCGCATTGTATTCTCTGCAGAAAGCAGAAAAAGAAGCATTATCAAAGCATGTCTGGTTGAAATCCGGCGCCTCTTTGGTCATCGAACCTACAGAAACCCTGACGGTTATTGATGTAAATACCGGCAAAGCCATCAGTGGAAAGAAAGCAGGGGATGAAGCCTTCTATAAGATTAATGAAGAGGCCGCAAGAGAGTGTATGAGACAGCTACGTCTTCGCAACCTGTCCGGTATGATTCTCATTGATTTTATCAATATGGAGTCTGAAGAATACAACACAAAGCTGATGCAGCTTTTAAAAGATCTTGCGGCAAAGGACCGGATTCCGGTAAATGTGGTGGATATGACAGGATTAAAGCTAGTGGAATTAACCAGAAAAAAGGTGAAAAAGCCGCTGCATGAAATGATTGAGTTGAAGTAATTAGAAAAAAGGCGGGGAATGGATATGAAACAATATCTTAAAGTATATTTCATTACAGCATTGTGTTCGGTCGTGTGCATAGCTTTTCCGTGGTTATTAGCCCAAACAAGTCTTACATCAAATATCGATGTATTGGAATGGCAAGGTATTTTGTCCGGCCTTATCGCACTTGTATTTTCTTGCATTTATATACTACGAAAGATAAAGACTGGTAAGCCAAGAGTGTTGCTTATTTGGGCGAATCCTGCAATCTATTATATTATTGTATTGGTATGCATCAGAATAATTTTTTCATCAGAGTCATGGCAGGGCTTTGGGAGAATGGATGCTTCCGGAAAAACTACAATTGAAAAAACATTGGAAGAAACATTGGACGTACTCTCAGAGATGGATTATGCTCTGGAAATAACCACATCATATAACGAAGAAAATATGATCGAAAGGTATTGGATAAACATATATTCCGAGAATAAAGAAATTGAAACACGTTCTTTTGATAAAAACGGACGACTGACTCAATATGCTGTCATTGAATATGATGAAATGAATCAAAAAACAAAAGAATCTCTGTACAACCCAAAGAAAGAATTAATCTATTACTATACTTACGAATATGATGAATCGGGAAATCTGAAGGAAGAAACTTCCTTTACAGCCTCCGGGATTGATGAGTTTATAAAACGGTATAGATACGATGACCAGAACAGAAGAGTATATAAAGCGAATGATGTCGGTAACGGAATGACGCAGGAAGTATATTATACATCTACTTATCTTTATGACGAACAGGGTTTGTTAATTCGCGAAGATATTTTTGCAACCGGTGCCCCTTATGCTTATATTCTCTATACGTACGAAGGGGAAAAGCTAACAAGAGAGGATAAATATTTTGTCGGAAATAATGATGATTCCTATTGTGAGGGAATAGAATATAACTACGATAGCGAAGGACGATTACAAATGAGAATTATGTATGATAAGTCTCATAGTCGTACCGGTCACATAACCTATGAATACCGATGAATTTCATATACATACAGAAAAATAACCTTCCTTGCTAACCATTATTGTTCAAATTTGAATCAATAAAATGTGAGGAAGGTTTTTATTTTAAAAATAATTGTATACACGCATACAAAACTATTGACAAGCAAAAAAATCATGCTATAATACAAGCATCTTACCAAACTGTATACGAGTATACAATCTAAAAATAGAGGGTATTCATAGTAACATTAACTACTGATAAGAAAAAACAGGAGGTGCCTATGCTTACACACATCGGAACAATCACTCTCGAAACAGAACGTTTATTGCTTCGTAGTTTTGAATACACCGACGATGATGCAATGCTAAAATACTGGATTGCGGACGAGAAAATTCAATCCATGTACTCAGAGCCAGTCTATACCGATAAAGAAGCAGTAAAGGGATTACTTACGAAGTACATTACGTCTTACGAGAAGGAAGACTATTACCGCTGGGCAATTATTCTGAAAGAAACCGGAGAGTGTATCGGTCAGATAGCATACTTTCTTGTAGACAGTAAAAATCACTTTGCGGAAATCGAATATTGTATCGGTTCAGCGTTTCAATGTAAGGGCTATGCCACCGAAGCTACCAAAGCTATAATTCGATTCGGCTTTGAAAAAATGAATTTACATAAGGTGCAGATTAGTACGAAAGAAATCAACACAGCATCAAAACGCGTTATTGAGAAATGCGGATTTGCCTATGAAGGGACCTTACGGGATTACTTTTATATGGATGGCAAATATATTGATCGACTTTATTTTTCAATTGTACATGATGAACATAAGTGAAAGTTTACATAAAACATTTATGATAACTTTCATTAATCAACAAGGTTTGTTTACATGATATTTGTGTATTCTTGTATACAATTTTTCGTTGACATTTATTTTACACAGGACTATAATGAAATCATCTTTTTGGGAGGATAACGATTATGAAGATTAGAATTGGAATCGTGGGATACGGCAATCTTGGCCGTGGCGTAGAAACAGCAGTGAATGCAACCGAGGACTGTGAATTGGTGGCATTGTTTACAAGAAGAGATCCGAGTACCATCAAGACTCGTACCGGTATTCCGGTTTATAAGATGGAAGATGCGGTTCAAATGCAGGATAAAATAGATGTTATGGTATTATGTGGCGGTAGTGCCAATGATTTGCCGGCGCAGACCCCGGAGTTTGCACAGTATTTTAATGTCATTGACAGCTTCGATACCCACGCACGCATTCCGGAGCATTTTGCCAACGTAGATGCTGCCAGCAAGGAAGCAAAGAAAGTCAGCATTATTTCCGTAGGCTGGGATCCGGGTATGTTTTCCCTGAACCGTTGCTATGGTCAGGCGATTTTACCGAATGGTAAGGATTATACCTTCTGGGGCAAGGGCGTAAGTCAGGGACATTCCGATGCCATCCGTCGTATTCCGGGAGTGAAGGATGCAAAGCAGTACACCATTCCGGTGGATTCTGCCGTGGCAAGTGTACGTGCCGGAGAAAACCCGGAGCTTACTACCCGCGAGAAGCATACAAGAGAGTGTTTTGTAGTAGCAGAAGAGGGTGCGGATCTTGCAGCGATTGAACAGGCTATTGTCACCATGCCGAATTATTTCGCAGATTATAACACTACGGTACATTTTATCAGTGAAGAAGAATTAAAGAGAGAGCACAGCGGTATTGCCCACGGCGGTATGGTATTCCGTTCCGGCACCACCGGCGCAAATAACGAGAATCATCATGTGATTGAGTATCGTTTGCAGTTGGATTCCAATCCGGAGTTTACTTCCAGTGTATTGGTAGCATACGCAAGAGCTGCTTATCGTATGGCGAAGGAAGGACAGTTCGGTTGTAAGACGGTTCTTGATATTGCTCCTGCATATTTACATCCGCAGAGCGGGGAAGAGTTGAGAAAGAACTTACTATAATATGGAATCTCCTCAATGCATTTTCTAAAGTGTCAATAAAACAATTATGTAAACAAAATCAATATTGAAACAGAAACGCTCTTGGAAACAGGGGCGTTTTTTCGTAAAAACTGTAAAAATACGCTTGACATCCCTTGCAAACCATGTTATATTAATCTAGTGTGCCGCACAATGAGGTTCAAGTTCTGTCCTTTTTTAAGGAGAGACACCACAGTTGGCGAGTATTTAAATAGGAGGTGCCATCAGATGTACGCAATCATTGCAACAGGTGGTAAACAGTACAAAGTTGCCGAAGGCGACGTAATTAAGGTTGAGAAGCTCGGCGTTGAAGCTGGTAATACGGTTACTTTTGATCGTGTTCTTGCTG
>JAZNBY010000149.1:0-37467 GCA_045587325.1 Lachnospiraceae bacterium
TGAACTGGTCCCGATTTCGGAATTGATACATAAGGAAAATTATGAGATGGACCATGAAGGAAGACAGCATGTGAAAGAAAATGCCGTGACACCGAACCCAGCTTCCGGTACAACTCCTGCAATAACACCGGGCACAACTCCGTCCGTCACACCGACAATAATGCAAAGCTCCACCACGGATAATACAAAAATACGCTACATTATGTAGCATAGGCACCAACCGCTCATAACAAGTAAGCCCCGAATCTCTTCGGGGCTTGTCCTGTCTTAATACATCAAATATGGTCTTTCAAGGAACTTATGCGTGTACGCAAAATATGCCGGTGTGGCATCAAAAAAACTGATATACGGTGCTTCATACTTAAACTCGCCATTTTCATATTTATTTAAGGAATCCCAGGTAGGGTCCATCACAATCCAGCGGCCGTTCACAAATGCTTCCACATGGGTATGTTCGAAGTTTCTCCCATAATAATTCTCTTCTGTGAAATTAGCTCCGCCCGGAGCTTGGCTAAGTACCTGAATGCACGGAATATCCTGAGCCTGTATTAACGCCTGTAAAAGATTAACATAGCCGGCACAAACCGTGCGCCGGTGTTTGATTACATCCGACGCCTTATAATATACGTCAAAATAGTCTTTCTGTTTCCTTTCGTTAATATAATCACGGTCGTAATAAATATTATCTGCCACCCAGTAATTTAACAAACGTAACTTCTCATAATTGTCCGTCTCGTTTCCTACAATTTCATTAGATAAAGCAATTACCTCTTTCGATAATTGTGTAAATAATTTATTATTTTCCGGAAGTACCCAGTGAGACATCACCTCAAAATTATTGTCCTGTGCCATGGACGGCACAAATCGATACTCACTTCCGCTTCGTACAACATAAAGATAGCCACAGGCATATCCAAGATATGAATCCAGTGATGAGGAGAAACTCGTATAAACTCCTACGTCCCGAGATTCATTCTCCTGCATCCCAAAAAGGGAATACGTCACGGAAAAAAATTCCCCGCTGGAAACATAAATGTCCCGTTGGTCCAATCCAAGCTCAGCTGTGACCCGTGCCAAATCTTCCATAACAACCTTTCCGCTGATGGTTAATGTGGTTCCGTCAATCAAAAAGTCCAAATAGCACTCCGGATCATAGGTGGTTCGAATATGATACGGATCAGCAAACTTCTCTGCGTCAAAGTAATAGGTCCCCGTACTCTGACTCTTTGTATCAAAACACCGCCCACAAGTGTACGTAAAAACACCATCCGTGGTAGGAGTCGGTTCCTTTGTTACTTTGCCCAAATCCCACACATGATCGATTTTCGGAAGTTCTTCTTCTCTAATCGCTCCACAGCCCTCACAACTATAGTGCCGATATCCATCCTCTGTACAGGTCGCTTGTTTAAATGACGTTATATTTTTCCATGTATGTTTTCCCGTAGCATCGATACTCTGTGTTTTGGTATCACCACAAAGTGTACAGGCAAACGTCTTGGTTCCTTCCGCCCCACAGGTAGCCTCCGTTGTCACCTTTCCCTTATCCCAGGTATGTGTTCCGATGGCAGCAATCGCTTCCGTCTCAATCGAATCACAGCCGGAACAACTTCTTGTCAGCACCCCTTCCGTCATGCAACCGGCCGCTGTGGTTATCTCTTCCGTAAAAGAATGCTCATGGACCGGTTCCGGCGTCGGTGTTGGTTCCGGGGTTGCCGTCGGAGCAGGGGTAGGAGTCGGCTCCGGTGTTGTTGTCGGATCCGGAGTTGCCATTGGCTCCGGCGTCACTGTTGATTCCGGAGGTAGTGTCAGTTCCGGGGCACCCGTCGGCTCCGCTGACGGAGTTGTTTCCGTTTCCTCTGTTTTATTGATACTTTCTACCGGTTCCGTCACTTTCCCGGCAGAAAGGGAATCCTTTTCCTGTTGCACAGCAGACGAAGCACAGCCGCACAGAAAAAGAAAGAGAACAGAACAGGCAAACAATGAAATCTTTCTTTTCATAGAAAAAACCTCCTTGTACCAAACGTAATTTAGAACTATATTTTATTCTTCATTATTATTTTACTTCTTTGATATAGAATGAAGAATCTAACTCACATACTTAGTCTTATCTGCCACATTTTTCTCCGGAACAATCTTATAAGAAAGGCTGACATCAAAAATAAATTCATGCCCCTTCACATAGCAGTCGCCTATCTCTTCCCATTCCTCTCCGCTTATTCCTGTTTCACTGAAACAATCCATATCAATCCGATAAAAAATTTCTTCCCCAGTATCGGAAATCATTCCAAGCAGCGCTAACATCATTTCCTTATTGCATGCCGCCTGAGCCTCTGCATTATCCGAATCAAACATTCCCGCATGCCAGAAAGAACCAAAGGATATGGTAAGCACATAACCTTCCCCGTCCTTTGTAAGGGTATATCCCGGAGTTTTCACACTGGTGCTATCCACTAACACACACTCTTCATTCTCGCCCAAAAGGCCTGCCTTCTTCATGGACTCCGCCGGTCCGGCCAACGCAGCCTCTGCCTTAGCCAAAAGTTCCGGTTCCGCTTTGTCTTCTCCCTTTACCAAAGGAACCGGCGTAGGCGTTGCTGTCGGTTTCGGTGTTGCTGTCGGAGCAGGAGTAGTGGTCGGCTCTGGTGTTACTGTCGGAGCAGGGGTAGGCGTCGGCTCCGGTGTTGTTGTGGTCTCCGTTGTCGCCGGAGCTTCCGTTGCTGCCGGAGCTTCTGTTGCTGCCGGAGTTTCCGTTGCTACCGGGACTTCTGTTGCTACCGGGGCTTCTGTTGCCGCCGGAGCTTCCGTTGCTACCGGGGCTTCCGTTACAGTCTGATTAGTATTTGTATCCTTCGTATCTGTGTCCTGCCCGCAACCGGCACAGAGCAAAAAAGGAAGTGCCAATACAACAGCTATTGTCTTATATATTTTTTTCTTCACCTGAAATCCTCCGATTATTTTTGTAATTTTCTATTATTTTAGCTCGTTTTACTCTTTTTGTCAACACAAAAGAAGGAGCCCGCAACAACGGACTCCTTTCGTTCTTATACCTTATTTCCTCACATACTCTTTAAACTTCTCGCCACGTTCTTCGAAATTCTTGAACACTCCATAGGACGGTGCTGCCGGAGACATCACACAGGCCATTCCCGGTGCCGTCACCTTCTTCGCCAGTGCCACCGCTTCCTCCAGGGTGTCCACCAGGTGCAGGTTGGTGCCATCCTCTGAGCCTCCCAGCTCCTCGCAAATGCGTTTTCCCGTGTCGTACATAAATATATAGGTATATTGCGGATTCTCTTTTACAAAGGCCTCCAACACGCTGTAATCAATGCCCCGGTCCATACCGCCGATGATGACCGTCTGTACCTTCTCAATGGCCGCCACGGCACAAATCACCGCCTCCGGTATGGTGGCAATGGAATCATCATAATACCTTACACCACCTACTTCGCCGATAAACTCCAGCCGGTGGGGAAGATTGCCCACTTCGCCGAGGGCCGCCCTTACCGCCGTGCTGTCACAACCATATAGCTCCGTGGCAATACGATACACAAACTCCGCATTGTACTGGTTCTGCTCGCCCAAAATCCGCAACTCGTACTTTTTCTCCACGAACGGAGCAATTACGGTGCGTTTGCCCGGGGCCGTAATGCCGGTCAAATCCACTCCTGCACCGCAGAACAGGAAATCCTCTTCCGTCTGGTATTTTGCAATGGCATGCTTGGATGCCACATAGTTTTCCATGGTCTTGTAATAATCCAGATGCTCCTCAAAAATATTAAGCAGTACCGCCACATGAGGCGCCACCTTCGTATGGAACAACTGATGACAGGACAGTTCAAACACCACCAGGGTATCTTCCGTAATCTCCCCGTAATAATCCAGACACGGCAAGCCAATGTTGCCAAGCAGCAACGTCGGACGCCCGGAACAAGCCTCCAGTACGTGATGAAGCATAGTGGCCGTGGTACTCTTACCCTTGGTACCGGTGACACCGATAACCTGCTCCTTAAACTGTCCCAAAAACAGCTCCGTCTGGGAGGTATACTTCGGATTATACTCAAGCATCGGAATGCCCGGACTCTTAATAATCAGGTCATAGTCCTCCTCGGCGATGCCATCCTTCGTCCCCTCATACACCGCTACCGAGGCCGGTGTACAATAAGTAGAAAGGAACTTCTCCGTAGACTTACCTTCTCTGCCGTAGCCCCAGATTAATATTCTTTTTCCGTTCAGATATTGTACAATATCCATATAAATCTCCAATCCGCCGTAAAACGGCATCTTCATTTTCTTAATTCCTGCTTTTCGTCCCCGGATTCTTTCCCCCGGTTTCCGACAAACCATCGCCCGAACCCTATCTCCTTCCTAGCTCAAGTTCAAGCTTCCCAAGCAACTCCTCCGGCACGTTGTGCAGATCATTCCACTCAAGCAGAGCCATATCCACATCTCCCGGCTGCGCCAGCAACCAGTCAGCGTACTTCACCGGAAGATAAGCCTTACCGCCCTTCTCTAAATACTTCTTTAAAGACATGACCACTTCACTTCGGGTGCCCACACACTCAAACGGCTTATTCTCGTCGAGGCCTGTAAGTTCCCTGAAATACTTCTCGTTTTGCGGATTATCTAACAGATTCTCCCCGAAAATTCCAATCTTCTCTTCCTCACTAAGGAAGGAAGAAAGAATAATGTACACAAACAAACACTTCGGACAATTGCAACACCAAATGCCCTTCTTACTGCCTGCATTGCAACTGCGGAAGGCCTTATGATACTTCGTATAACTTGCAAACAATGCCGCAATCTGCAACTCCGACAATGGACGCAACAAACTGAAATACCGGATCTCCGTGTCCAAAAAGCTATGGATATACTCCATGAAATCCTGCTCAAACTCGTAACTCTTGGAATACTGATGATTCACAAAGGAACCCACCACCGTGGACTCATTGGCACTGGATTCGTTGGACAGAGCAATGTAGCGAATCCCCTGCAAATACGCGGAAATAAAGGTAGAAAACGCCACCACCGCCGAAAACGGAATGTGCCCGTTCAAAAAGCCTCTCTGATTCATTTCCAAAATGCGCGGGTCCAGCTTCCGGTTCACAAAACAGGTCTTATACTCCCTGTCTGCCGCTGCCAGCACATTCTCCACCGTCGCATCCTTATTGATACGATAAATGGTCACGTCCTCATCCCGCAGCACTTCCATGGACACCACGGAATCCTTGCCGCCACCTACCGGCACAAGACAACCGGCATAGGATGCGGTATCGGTAAGATGTGCCGTGTCGCGATTATTATCATCCGACGTGCACACGATAGTCAAAAGATCCTCTTCCGCCACCTCGATTCCGTTTACATACATAAACTCACCAAGACCGTTGTAAAACAACTTCCGCCACCACTTATTCTGCCACTCCGTCAGGCTTCCGCAAGCCACCCGAAGCACCGGCGCACAAGTCACCTTCCAGTAACTGATAGCCTCCGCCATACCCAGCTCAAACAACAAACGGTTAAAAATCGTCTCCTCCACCGGTCTTCCCGCATCCGGAAACTTCCACACTGTCTCAAACTCCGACAGCCCCGGAATCTCATAACAATACGTAACCTTATAAAAGCCTTCCTCCACATCATAGGAAAAGCCTTTGTAAACAAACTCTTTATACTGCTCTCTTAAAGAAATAAAATCCATATTATGACCTCGTTATTATCATATTACATACACTAACTATATTATTATACTCTTTAAAATCACATTGTGCAACAGTAACAAATTTTCATCAAAACTTTGGTGGAGTCCCACCGGTAATTCCAATACACACTTGCAAAACACAGAAAACCATATTACAATTAAAGGAGAAGCAGAAATGGAACACACAAATGAAACACATGAAAGCAGCACTGTATTTGACGATGTATTTCGGACCATGCTAGAACGCATACCGGAGATTATGATTCCGCTGATTAACGAAGTATTTTCAACGGATTATCCGGACAACGAGCCGATTACACAACTAAAAAACGAACACTTCACCAAAAGCGGCGTCTCCATCACGGACTGCGTCCTTGGCATTCGTGAAAAACATTATCACTTGGAATGTCAGAGCACTCCGGACCGGACCATTGCATTACGTATCATTGAGCATGACATGGCACTAGCCTTACAGAGTGCAAAAGAGATTACACTATCGAAAGGTTCCGAACATGACTACGAGATGCGGTTCCCGCATTCCTGTGTAATCTATCTTCGTCACAATCACAACACAAAGAATAACGCATGTGTACGCATTCTGTTTCAGGATAACACCACACATACGTATGCTATTCCGATTATTAAAGCACAGGACTACACAAAAGACGAGATTTTCGAAAAGAACCTACTGGCACTGCTTCCGTATTATTTTATGCGTTACGAACAGTCTCTTCCCGAATTATGCAGAGACGAAGAATCTTCCCGCATATTAGTGGAAGAACTCTTTGACATTCGTACCCGTTTGGAGCAGGCTGTCAGCGAAGAAAAAGGACTGATTTATACAGAATTAATCAGCCACATCCGAAAAATTGATAACCACCTTTTCCGCAGACATGCGGAAACACGAGAACGAATGGAGGCAATCACTATGGGCGGACAAGTATATGAAACATTAACAGATCAAATCCTTGCACAGGGACGTGAAGAGGGACGCGAACAAGGACGCGAAGAAGGGCACCATCTTCATTTGCTTTCTTTAATCCAAAAAAAACTCGCCAAAGGCAAATCCTTGGAACAAATCGCAGAAGAAACAGAAGAAACCATGGAGACGATTCTTCCGTTGTATGAACAGCTTCTTACAGAAGCCAAATAAGAACTTATAGAAAGTGAAAGCCAGTCCAAAGGGACTGGCTTGTTCTATGTAAAGAGATGATTACTTTGTAAAAAACTCCTTTAACATCTGCACCGAAGCAACAGACGATGCTACCATCTTATATTTTTTCCCATTCTTTCTCTTTAAGCTATCTCGCGTTAATTCCAACTCATACAACTCATCCCGCGGAATAAACACCAACTTCTTTCCATCTGTAGCAAAAATGGTTTTATTCTTTTTCTTATCTTCCTTAAGGGCTTTTTTGAATTCCTCTTTGACCTTTGCAGCATCCCATTGGCATTTGTAGTAGAACATAAATTGCGGCTTACCGCCTTCTACGACATCCCGGTAAAAAGCAACAATATGCTTACTCATTTCAGCATTTTCATCCACCGGTATTTTCAATTCGTCTCGTATCTCTCCTACGATAGCTCTGTCCAGTCCTTTTACCGTAAACTTCCGAGAATCCTCCAGACAATACTTCGTTTTCAGCGAAGCACCGATACTATCTGCCAATGTCCGTTTTCCTATGGACACCTTCCCATATCGCATTACAAAAATCAAATATCCGTCCGATGTTTCAACAAAACCACCAAACCCTAAATGATTGGATAACTTCGATTCACTTAATGAATTTAAAAACGGACCCGGTTCATATACTTCACGGTTGGTTTTCTTATTTCCCCAATCGTAATCCATCGCCCGATTCGTAACAAGGGAATCAAAATACATGGTCGTGGAATAAAAAAGCGAAACCTTGTTTCCATCCACATGCAAATCATCCAGACGTATATTTCGGTTATTATACACTTTGGAGTACTTGTGCGCCTGCATGAGCATATCTGACCTGTCGGCTATCTGCGCCGGTAATTCGTATCGTTTTCCCTCTTCCGTTTCTGCAATAAAAAACTCATACGGGTCATCTGTTTCTTTCCGCAAACACAAACATATTACAGGGCACTTCTGTTCCCCTATCATCACAAACTTTTCTCTCGGATACTTCTTACACAACGCTTCGTAGTCCTCCGTAAGCTTCGTAGCATCCTCACACTTATTGCCTATCCAGCGGCGTAAAATGCCCGCCAACAGTTCACAAAAAGCCACAAAGAGGAACGAAACCAAAATCCCGACATCTAAAAAGGTCTCTAGTGCAAAACTTCCCTGACTTACAGAACGATACAAAAGATATGCAAGCGGAACAAAAAGAATCGCCATCTTAATCGCATTCACATTCAGATACTTAAAAAGCAACCGGAAAAATTTTTGCTTCATGGAGAACCTCCCTTTAAAACAACGTCAAATACCTTACCCTTCTAATATGTCAGCCTTTCATTTACATGCATCCCCTTCATGATACAGATTGCTTTTTGATAATGAAATTTTTTATCTTCCAACGTTCCAACAGTAAATGATAAATCACTTTCGTATCATTTCAATAATACGACCTACTTTTTTTCTAAACAAAAACAGTACCCCTACAATCAATACCAACAAAAAACTTAATGTGATATAAGGGGAATCAACACTATAAAAAGCAAAAACAGAAAGAATAAGCACAACCAAAGAATATATACTCGTTTTATTATTTAACTTAATGTTAAACAATTTAATTGATACTAACACCCTAATTAGTGCTAAAACCATAAAACTAATAGCTAACAATGATACTCCTCCAATTAGCCCCCAATATTTAACACTAAGGTATCCACCAGCAACATTACATGTGGCCGCTATAATTGTACTAATCCAAAGCCAATTAGTTCTTTTTTCTGCCAAAAAAAACGTACCGACAAAACTAGCCAAAGAATTAATCGCAGTGCCAATAATACAAACAGGAACAATTGATAACGCCTCACCGTATTGGTTGTCCACCATAAAAGGAAACACAACTTTGGTCATAAGGCAAAAAAAGCCCGTCCCCACCAATACTCCAACCACCATAATATTCATACTTATTCCATAATTTTTTATCCGCTCTTGTTTTTCCTCTGTACTTATCAAATAAGCAGTTTCATTCCAAGCATACTGAATTACTGTCACAAGAAAAGTAATAAAAACCGAGAATTTATTTGCAACCGCATAAATCCCATTACCATAATCTCCGACAGATGCTTGAATCACTATCTTTGTTAAGCCACTCAAAAGCCAATAAGACACTGTCGATATACATAACGGCAAGGAAAATTTCAACATTGAATGGACTATACTTTTTTTTATATACCTAAAACGAAAATGCCTAAAAATCCCTATCTTTATTTCAATTATTCCCATTTGAACTAGTAGACCAATTATCGCAGATAAATATATTGACTTTACATCCCAGTCAAAACCTAATATTAAAATAATATTTGATATCGCAGTTACTAAAGTTGAAATCAACCCCGAAAAAACAAATAACTTGTTTGATAAATATACTCTCAACGAAAATGTGAATAAGTAACTAAATCCAAATACTAGTCCATAAAGCCAAACATACTCATAATAATATATATCAAACAACTTATTAACGAAAAAGAACATCACAGTATACAAAACAATGCCTATACTTGAAAAACCTACCGCATTACTTATAACAATATCTTTATCCTCTTTCTCTTTATAGTCAAATGCAATTCTATACATGCCATCCCAGATTTGAAAAAAGGCCAATGGCGCTATAAGATTGATCAGTGAAAATACATTATCATAATTTCCATATTGCGTTGGTGATATTTTACTCGTATAAAGCGGCAACAAGAAAAAAGATATTAACTTTGATAAAACATTTCCGGCGAAAAAAACCATCATCGTTTTCAAAATACGTTTAATACTCATCGGACCTCCCCAATGCATTATTTGAAAAATTAATGCAAAAACTGTTTTTCAAAAAACCATCTCGGATATTTAATCATCCGTAAACAAAAAGCCAAAGGAAAAGACATTACAAACACAACTTTATTTATTTTTATTTCGCCATTCCATTTTATTTTTTTAATTCTTTTCCAATTAATAAACAACGCCATATACTTTATATTTCTAATAAAACCGCGCCTTGAATTTGTTATAGCAGCAATACCAAGCAAGTATCCATAAGGATTATTATGATATAGTTTGTTCGCATTAAGTGTATATCCGTCTGGATAATAATGCGATATTGAAAAAACTTCATTCACGAATAAAACATCATACTTTTGATCTATTTGCCCCAACATATAACTCTCTAAGATAAATTTTTCATTTATTATAGGGTATAAATAATTTAATAATACAGAACGCTTATAAATTCTACAAGTTTCTCCAATGTCACCATATTTTCTATATAACAAATCCATATTTATCTTATCTATATCTTTTGATAAATCTAATTTGATTGCAACATTTCTATTTTCGTCCCCTCTTCGAGCTACAATCCCTGCTAAAGTATCATCCCCTTCAAGAAAAGGCAACAATTCATATATTCTGCCTACTGTATTTTCACAAAAATAATCATCAGAATCTAAAAAAGCAAAATAGTCCGTTTTACAATTGCTTATTGCTGTATTTACAGCCCTTTGTTTGCCAGCATTATCTTGATACAAATATTCAATTTTCAGAGTTCCTGCTTTTATCCATTGTGCAACAAGCTCTTCTGTTCCATCATTTGAACCATCGTCGACAATAAGCCAAATAAAATCTAAATTACTTTGACCCGCCAAAGAATCATAGCATTTTCTCAGCTTTTCCGCCCGATTATAAGTAGGCGTAAAAATCGTTAATCCTATTTCTTCATTCATTAGCTTCCACCTCAACCTCTATAATCTATAGTTTCTCACAAGCCAATAATTTTTTTAAGCTTTAATATCACTGGAGAAATCACTTCGACAAAATCATAATATCTACAATATTTTCTCCTTAAACTATGCAAAGTTTTTCTCTCGTTTTTTAACTCTTCAATCAGTTGTTCACGAACCAACGGCTTTTGAGGATTATACGGATACTGTACAGACCAGTAATCAGATAGCTTCTGCTTTTCCACCTGGCATTTTTCATTTTGTACCAACTTGCCAATAACATCCTCCCCTCGAACAGTATTGGCTATCACCATAGATACCCCCTGCTTATCCGCCACAAATTTGTCTCCCCAATAGTCCCCCATCCGCAAATCCGCCGCAGAACGCTCTCTATATGGACAGTCAGAACAGGCTTCCATATCACATAATCCTCTGCGAAAGAACGCATAAAAATCATCTCTACGTTCTTCCTTTTTGTAAACACTCTCATTTCCATCAACCAACAACGTACGACGTCTCCACCCTCGCTCCTTATTTCGAAACGCAATCGTCGGATGCTCTCCCGTACCATACTTTTTATTAAGTTCTGTAAGATATTTGTCCCAAAGATAGTAAGATGGAACACCATGACAAATCAAGTCTATTACAATCGCATTTTCCCGTACTCCCTTTTGGCGAAGAATCTTGTCCGCACCAGCAGCCTGACAGGGAGTTCCAAAAAAAGCAATCTTATGCTCTTTTGCTATACGCTCCAGTTTCTTCATCGAATCTGCTGTAATGCTCTGAATATATTTTGAGCCTTGTAGCAACGCTAACTTTTCCTTTTCCTCAGGCATAATCCATATATGCTTAGCAACGTTAATCCTATCATCATACATACAACCACAAATCGCATAATTCTCCCCAAGTAAATAAGATGCTAATTCATGTCCCATTCCACCAGAAGAAGATTTTTTTAACGTTTGCTCCGAATAACTTTTAACAGAATACAAACCATATGCCTCTTTCATGTCAAGTGCCGAGATCCCCGTCATTGGACAAACAGATTTACATCGTCCACATCTCACACATTTTGTTGGTTCTATCGAATAATGCTCAAAGCCTTCTCTACATCTTGCAATCGAAATAGCCCCTCTTTCGCATATAGAGGCACAAGCACCACAACCACAACACATATCGGCAATTTCAAACAAACCACTCTCTGGTGCCAACACGTCCTGCATTGCACTCTTTAAAGCACTTTTGAGGTAGTCTAACGATTTCTTACGTTCTATATCCAATTTCTTATTCGATTCTGTAAAGTCACACTCAATTTCGGTCTGTGCACTCCGCTTGTTATGATAGTCAACTAGTCTATGCTCTAAGCCAAGCATCCGAAGAAGATTAGTGATTCGACTATTTTGACTCATCAAGTCACTGTCCTTAAACCGTTTAAATACAGAAAATGATACATTATAGTTTACCGAAAAAGCCACTCCATGAAACGAGTCTGTACACACATACTTGGCATTCCTAATAAGTGAAACAAATTCACAAGGACCAACCTCAAATGGAACTGACTCCCTACTCCGTTTTTGCTTCATTGTAATAGGAATCACATAATAAGGAATCTTCATTGTCTCTGAAAGCCTACGAACATATCCCATGTACTTATCTGCATCGCCAAGGAAATAACATATGATATAATTTGGGCCCAAAGACTTCTGAACTTCTTCCTCTCTTACATAGACATCCCATTCCGATGAATCCATTAAAAGTGTAGGATCAAGCACTACTCTTGCTTCTTGTCCTGTCATCTCTTTTATCACATCTGCCCCTTGTTGCTCACGAACCGATAAATGCTCAAAGCGTGAGATGAGAGTTGCCATTCGATTGCGAATAATTGGGTTAACAATCTTCGTAGAACCCAAGCTAGGAGCATAGGCAATAATCTTATCCGTATTTTTTACAAACGACAAAAAATACTTATCATCAAATGATAATGGAGACCAAATCTGATCACTTCCGCATAAAAAAACATCGTATATCGAATTTAAATCACACAAATCCGCATGAGATAAACATTCTTTTGTTACCTTAAATCGTTTATCAATATATTCATTATATAAATCACTTCTCTTCTCAGAAACATATTGAGGCTTCAACATGGATTTCATTTTGTTTACACATCGTCTTATTAGATACGTCCCAGTCTTTTCCTCCACTACACCTTTAGGTTTATATTGAATCATGTAGGGCTTGTACCCCAAGTTATCTACCACATTATACAATGCACTCGCCTGTAAAACCGTACCAAAATTTTTATAGGTAAACCATGTCATTATGGCAGCTTTTTTGTCCATTTTATCCTCCCATGCTTCTCTCTATTATGACTTTTTTCTTTTTACCGCCCACTTCAAAGAAGCTATAATGCCTTCATGTTTTAACGTCGCTATAAAAGTTCCTAATATTGCAGCTACTCGCTTAGGGAATATACGATTAAACTTCCTTTGCAACGCAAATGCATATTTTTGCTTTTCATTATGCCAACTCGCGCTATAATGATGAATAGAATACGTATTATTGGTGATTTTCACTTCTCCACTCACATAATTCATGGGGCAAAAATATTCTTTCGGATAAATATATATACCCGCAACAAATTGGATTTCATTGCTGCTTTTCAATCCATAGTTCAATAAAGCTTCTGTTGTATATTCAACAATTGTCTTTTGATTGTATGATCCATCTTCGTTAATAAAATGTCTTGAATGGTATGCCTCTAAAAGTTCTTTATAGAGACCAAGACCCGGGGTTACTCCTAAGCCAAGACCAGGTGCAACCCCTCCAGATATTCCTTCTTCTCGTCCCATAAAACCACCTCTTGAAATTACTTCATCCAGCGGTTTAATCACCTCTACATCCGTATCAAAGTATAGCCCTCCATGCTCATACAATATTTTAAATCGAGCATAATCGCTAACAAATGCCCATTTTTTTGCTTCATATGCCTCACGCACATAATTACAACAGTTAACATCAAAATTCGATTCATTCCATTCGATTATTTCAAACTCCGGACAAAACCGCTTCCAACTTGCTATACATTTTTGAGCAAGTTCCGGAAGCGGATTCCCGCCAAACCAGCAGTAATGAATTGTTTTTGGAATCATATTATCCCCTTTCTTTTAAGACTCTTTTCCAAAGTCTGGTTCATTCTCTTTTAAACATTCACTATTTGCCATAATCAAACCAAAATATGCAAATGGATAGACAACCGACCATAATGAAGTAGTTTCAAAAAAACCCAACACCAAAACAGAACAAGCAAACATTATTAAGGATTTCCTAATCCTTGGCGTTGAAATATGTTTAGACACATTCCAAATATTGTTCACTATATAAGCATAATATAGAAAAAATCCCACAACACCAAAATTTACAATGATATTAAAATAGTTATTATGAACATTCAAACTATGTTCCCACAAAATTGCATGAGACCCCGCACCAAAAAAGATTTTTAATACATCACCTTTCATAAGCGAAAACATATTTGACCAGATGTATTCCCTCCCCGTATATAATGATTTTCCAAACATCTCTAAAGAGTATCCACTTTCATACAAATTTAAATAAATAAATGGAAACGCCGTCCCTATAGCTATCAGTAAAATCACGCCAAAAACAAATCTTTTTTGACTATATATTTTCGTAGGAAACATATTCATAAAAACAAAACATATTAATGCTAATGTTGTACCTCGTGATTCATAATTGTACATTCCCAAAAAAGAAATAGCTAGAAGTCCCAACAATCCAACTTTGCTTCTTACATTATTAAATTCACTACAAACACAAACAATCATAAAGAAAAACATTATGAACATACTTAATGTATTGGGATTTATTTTAGTAATCAAATATTGATGATAATTTTCACCGTATGGTATCGAATACAGATACAACCCTATGATAGCTATGATTCCGCCCCACACAAGTACTTTTTTAGCCTTTAACGTATATTGCATTTTTGAAAACACCGTCAACATCATAAACGGAACGATAACCGTTATTGCACTTCCAACCCCGCCATTAGTAATAAACACTGAAACAAAACAATATGCCGTCAGTAAGGCAATATATATATAGTCCTTTCTGTTAATTCTACCGTATAAAATCATCCCTAATGCAGCAAAACCAAAATTTACATATAATGCAATCTTAGAATATATATCAATAATTGTTACACTAAGCAATGTAATTGTAGTTAATATAATTAATATGTTTAGCATATTACCTAATGTTTTTCTCGCATTATTCATATTTTACATCAATGTCCTTCGCTAAAATCCCTTTAAACAAAAATTTGCCCGCTTGCCAAACAGAAATATTTTTTTTATATAACTTTCTTTTCAACAAAAGAAAGTGGAATGCATATAAGATTGAAATAGGGAGTCCAAGAATATAACGTGTCGTTTTTCCTCTATTAAAAAAATATTTTTTATCATATCCTGAAAACCATGTTGAACTCACAATATTGATTGTCCCAATCTCTATCGGCACATAATATATTTTCAAACCACTTTCATAACAGTCAAGTAAAAATTTACATTCTTCACTAGCGCCATTACCGGTTCCCGCACCTAGTTTGGAATCAAAAAAAATATTATTTTTTATCTTTGATAATCTAAAGCTAATCTGAAAAGATGACACCTTTAAACAATCATACTTCTTCAATTTCTTTATCTCATCAGGAAATCGTGTAGGATAATTTTTCATTTTAAATATAATAATATCCGCATCAGGAATTTTATCATATGCAGCAGTAATTATTTCATTCAAATCATTGTTGAATATCTCATCATCATCCGAGAGCAAACATATATCTGCATCCGAATTCTTAATAGCTAAATTACGACTTACAGAAAGGCCTCTTGTTGGACTTTTTACCATCAAATGCGTATTTTGAACTACTTTTTCTTCTTCAGCAACATCACATTGATTTACTATTATAGTGTCTACTAATGATAGATTTGATTTCTCTATAATTGAAAAATCTTTTTGGTGCATACAACTTAGCAAAACATTAAGATTCATCTCGTTTGTCCTCCCAATCTCGAAATACATTACTATCCAGTTTGCATAAATCTACCTTCCTCATAAAATAATATGGAGAAGCAAATGCTCTTTCGAGATCTTCTTCTGTTATATATTCTGGGCTATTAGCACCCGGAAGAAAATTCAAATATGTCAAATAATCCGTATTTATATCCGCAAACGGAGACATCATAAGCAACGTTTGAAAAAAGCATTCATCTGGATTAGCGCAATTCACAAAAAATTTATAATACTCCGGGGTCTTTTGCAAATAATCAAGCATCCATCCAACTGTTTCATCATTAAGCCCCCACCATGATGATCCAAAATAGAATTTGCAGCCCAAAGGATTCTTTCTCATAAATATTTTGTATGTTCTACTATATCCACCAGTTAATTCAACATATATACGTCGCATCACCTTATAAACAAAACGTCTATCTATCCATTTTAATGGAAAATACACTGTATTACGCTTGTCTAGATTATTAAAAATTCCTCCATGATTTAAACTCTCCCAAAAATACATACGATTCTTTTTTTGGACACATAAATCCGAAATTTTTTCTATCGATTTACATGGCCAGTCTTCTCCGCTTATGTATATATAATACCCATATTGTTCCTTTGCATATGCTTCTTTGAGTAATAGTAACGTAGCATCCACCTGTGAAATCTGTCCCCATTTAACATCAATTCTTTGCTCGTCCCTGATAACATATAAACCTTTCCTCTCAGCAATTTCATTATATATATTTGACTTTTTATCTACATGCAAATAAACATCAATATCGACGTGAGACAAAGTTTCTAAAAGCATATTAATCTGTTTAGAATTTTTATGACATGCAATTAATATCGCTGTTCTCTTTTTCATATTTATCCCTACTACTTGGAAAACAAAATTTTATTTTACTTTCCAGAATTTCCTTTCTGCAATAATTATGCTCACTTAGATTGTCAAACAGCACAAAAATAAAAAAGCTTAAAGCAATACACTGAACATATAGAAGACCTATATTTATACCTTCGTCTTTTTAATATTCCTTCTTTTTCTAAGACTATGAATTGTATATCTTCCCGTAAGAAAGCTCGAAATCACAAATGAATATCCCAAAGCACGATAAGTATTATATAGCATTTTAGCTGATTTCAAACGTTTTGACGATTTTGAATTATTAGACAAACGATAAATCAACAAAGGTTCATTTATTCCATAGGCATACTTATGTTCTTTTAATATTTTCAACCAAACATAATAATCCTCGTGCATGGCATCATTAGGCATCTTTATTTTCTTCATCATCGAACTTTTCACAACAGCAGATGAACAAGAAATTAAATTTTTTTTCAGTAATGTCGAATAATCAATTTTTTCTTCTGCAGCTAATATATAGGAATATGGTTCCCCTTCTGACGAAATAAAAGAAGAAGCAGTATATATAAGAACTGCATTATCAATACTCTTAACTAGACACATTTGTTTCTCCAGCTTATTGCTTCTCCAAATGTCATCACTGTCAAGGAAAGCAATCCACTCTCCTCGTGCACATTCGACTGCTCGATTCCTTGTATATGAAACACCAGCATTGTACTGGTTATTCAGATGTATCACCCGAGAATCTTTCTTTACGTAATTAGCAATTACTGATTCTGTATTATCCGTAGAACAATCATTAATAACAATCAATTCGAAATCTCTATACGTTTGATTGAGTACAGATTCAATCGCATATTTAATAGTTTTTTCCGCATTATAAGCTGGCATAATAACACTAATAGTCGGCATAATAAACCTCTCAACAAACTAATCAAAATCTTGATTCAACTCAGTTTTCTCTATTGATTCAAAAAAATCCACCAAGTTATATTTTTCTTTATATTCACTCATTTGCATATCATAAATAAGACTCCCAAAAGCTTTCTTAAAAGCAGGAATAAACATTTTTGCCATCAAAACCATCCAATTCATAACTATTGTAGTTCGAGCTCTTTTTCTGTTAACTTGACATATTAACTTGACCATCTGTGTAGTGTTCACATATTCCGTATTCTGAGGATGAAAAACACCATATTTGCACTCACTTATCACAAGCCTTACAAACTCACATAGATTATCAATATATAGCATCGAACGCTGATTATTAATTTTAGGAAAGATCGGGCTTTTTAATGCAATACTTGCAAGAGTATTGTAATTACCTCGACATCCATGTCCATACACCATAGGCGGGCGAATAATTGAAACAACAAATGTATCATCTACTAATTCTGTAATAAGCTTTTCCGCCTCCAGTTTTGACTTACCATAATTACTCTTTGGACAAAGTTCTGTATCTTTCGTAATAACTCCTGTATTCATTCCATACACACTCATAGAACTTAGAAAAACAAACTGCTTAACCCCATCTTCTTTCGCTTTTTTTGCAGTTTCAATTGTCAAATCACGATTTACATTATAGTAGAGCATCGCATTCTTCTTTGTTTCTTTTTGATGCGCAATCCCCGCCACATGAAAAACGCTGTCATATCTTGAGAAGTCCTTATTTCTCCATGCCCCGTCAATCATATCAATTGAATCAATAATATATTCTCTTGGGAATTTTTCCTTAATATACTTTTCAAATGACGTTCCAATATAACTGTTCATGCCTGTAATCAATATCTTTTTCATTTCCCACTGGTCTCTTCTTTCTTTTTCTTCATTTCTCCCGTGCCACCTTCTACAACACCATCTGATTTAAGAACACTAACTATTGTTCCAAAAAAGCACTTAATGTCCATCAAAAAGCCCTTGAATTTACCTGTGTTCAATGCCGTTACATATTCGCCATCAAATCTTGCTTTTACATCAATTTCCAGTTCATCACGTCCGTTAATCTGCGCCCATCCGGTAATGCCAGGTTTGATATCGTTTGCTCCATACTTTTCACGTTCAGATACCAAATCTGTCTGCGACCACAAAGCTGGTCTTGGCCCAATCACTGAAAGTTTTGACGTAAACACCTGATATATCTGAGGAAGTTCGTCTAGGCTCGTCTTGCGGATAACACGACCCACACGGGTTATATACTGTTCTGGATTTTCAAGAAGATGCGTCGGCGTATCACGTGGTGTCGACATCTTCATACTGCGGAACTTCCAAATCATAAAATAAGTAATCTCTCCATTTTTTTTCTTTCCAACACGCCTCTGCTTGAACAAAGCCGGGCCTGGATCATCAACTTTTATAGCAATAGCAATAAGCATCATCGGAAGTGCTAATACAATAATTGCTACACTAGACAAAACAAGATCGAACAATCTCTTTATTACATGCTTATACATTACGCAACATCTCCTGTTTCATTTCACTTTCAAAGGTGCATCTCAGTCTATAATCTTCATAGATAATCTCTTTAAAATGTCATATCCTTCTGTTTTCTTCCCGATCACAGTAGTTAAAAGAATATCCTTCTGATTATAACTGTCTCATTTCTCTTATAGATTTCTCCACAACAACCACACCTACAAAACAACATAATCCGCTACAAGTTCTTATACTCGTCTACCATACTTTCTTAACACACAATTTTACTGCTTTTCTTCTTTTCACAATACAACAAAAAAAATATTGTCATTTGATAATAAACCCATAGTATGGACGAAAATCTTCTCTCCATATCCATGCACCATTGTGATTTCCTGTCCATATTTTTTTTATAGAATACTCCACCGGTAAATGCATCTTTGCTACACGATATTTCCCTGTTTTGATATTATTCAACTCGTGTTCCAGAAACTGAAAACCCAGATTATCCCATTGCCAATTATTTTGTAATCTTTCTTGCGGTAACTTATCTATCTGCGTAGTCTCCAACTGATACTGAACGATAACGTCACCCTTCTCATTAAACTCATAATCATCTTCAGCAATCCAATACAACTCACCCTCATACTGGTACACATACATCCCAAAATCCGGCCGATATACTCTTAGCACACCATTCTCTACGATCGACTCCAAATCCGTCCCTGTCACTTCAAGCGGAACATATTCCTTCGGATTTGTATACATCAACTCACCCTTCGAAATAAATGTCCCTGTTTGGTACGTCTTCTTCTCATCCTTCATTTTCAAAAGAACTTCATAATCTCTTTTATCTAGCTTCAATTCCTTTGCTTTTATCGTAGCTTCATATCCGGAATTCAAATAGTCATACTCACAAAGAAAATATTCGCTTACATCCGTTCTCTTTTCATACTTCATCTTCGGGAAATACAATTTTCCTGTCTCTATATCTCTCAGTGCTATTTCAAATGCACCACTTTTTGAATTCGCACCAAGCTCAAACGCAAATCCGGTAAGCACCACATTTTTCCCCTCTTGTTCCACAGAGTCTACCTGGTGTACCCAAGAAAAATCATCTGCCTGTAATATCACTCTCTGATTAAGTTTTCCTCTTATCACAAAATACACGCCCCATATCAATACCACAAGGCCTATACATATAACGCCTTGCAATACAGTCTTCTTCCACTTCTTCTCCATGCCATCCCTCCTGCATGTCCATTCATTTTACATCACCGCATCCACATTCGTTACTACCACTGCCAGCACCGGCTTTTTCAGTTCCTCTACCTGCCCCTTAATCCGGTACAGAGTTTCTTTCTTTGTGTATTCCTGTTTTGCACAGAATATCATACCATCACCGAACAATACCGTGTCAATAGCAGTTGCTTCCAGCATCGGATTACCAGCCACCACAAACTGCACTCCGGTCGCTCCGGATTCCTTCTGCATCTTATCCGCAAGTACCTCCATCTCTTCCTTTGGCATATCGCCTACCAATACCAGTTTCGGTTCCGTATCAGCAAAGGAAAGCTTTGCCGCTTCGCTGATCTGCTTTGCCGCTGCCGTAAGACGCACATCATACTCCGATGCCTGTACATTTCCAAGGAACCACTTGCCCACCAAACGGTCTACCCAACGGAACGGTCTTTTTTTATAACTCCGCGGAAGCTCTGCCACATAACAGTCCCATCCATCGAATTCGTCTCTGTCTTGTACCACACCGGATACCAGATACTTCATTCCGTAATAGAACACCACCAAGAATCCAAGTACCAACCCGATAATGATGGCCAGTTTGATTCCCTCCTTTACCGCTG
Organism: Lachnospiraceae bacterium; assembly: GCA_045587325.1. Lineage (GTDB taxonomy): Bacteria > Bacillota > Clostridia > Lachnospirales > Lachnospiraceae > SIG307. The sequence continues at coordinate 20,825 of JAZNBY010000149.1, forward strand.
CACGTCTGCCGATAACAGGAGACTCTATGCTATTTTCATCTCGTTTCCACTCCACCTGTTCTTTCTTCTTTGCTGAAAGGGAATTCTCGTAATCTTCGATTGCCTGTAAGTTGTCCTTTTGTGCCTGTTCCAGGTCATAGTTAATCTGGGAATAGGTAGCATTGTTTGTAGTCAACAGCTTGTACTCTCCTACACTGGCTACAATATCCGCTTGTTTTGCACGCATTCCTTCCTCAATCAAATTCAAAAGCTTCTTACATTCTTCTTCGGATACGCCACGCACCGTAAAATGAATCAAGTAGTTACTCGTATCTACTGAGCCGGAAATTACTTCTCTTAAATACCGAATCTGCATCGGAGTGGCCATTCTCTCATTAATATACTGATACAGTTCCCCGTTGGTAAGATACGCTCCATACACTCCCACAATCTGGTTGGCCGGGTTCTGATTCTGAATGCTCATCTCCGGCATAATCTGCCAATCCGTTTCCACATAAAAATCAATGGAACCTCTCCATTCATTGTACGGATCAATCTTCATCAGCAAGGAATTTTTATTGTAGTCATTCTGCTGTACAATCGAAGATTCCAACTGTTCGATGCTCTTCCGAATCGTTTCTCCCTTTTGTTCATACAGTGCCAGTTCACCTTCATACTCCGTCTGACGCGCCTCTACAACCTCTGGGTCTGATACCTTAATAAGTTCCATGGTACACTTTGTCCCACCAATCACGGCAGCACCGATAAAAGCCGTTACCACGGCCACTCTCCAGTTCTTAAATGCTTTATAAAATAATCTTTTTAAGTTGATTTCTCTTTCCTGTTCGCCCATAATATCCTCCACTGTTTTTTCTCCATAAAAGGGCATAAAAACCCAACTATCATCATACCATTTTTTGATACAGATTGCAAGGAATGTTTCGACTTTTTCTGAGTGGGAATTTTGTCCTTCTTTTTTGTGCATTTCCCACAATTTTCCGCTTAGACCGAGAAGACAACACAAGCGGGCATCCCTTCCGGGACTGCCCGCTTTTTGTAACAGATTTATATATTGCATTTTTCCGGACATAACAAAAAGTCATAAATATTCACGGTCAAGATTCCGTATTCATCATATTGTGGCGGAATGATATCCTTTGTTACAACGACTTTCTTAAAGGAATCATCAATCTTTCGGAATGGTCGTATCTCCTGGTTTCTTTTTTCTCCGTCCGGAAGAGAATATGCCGACTGAATATAATATCTTGTATCTCCCAGATTACATACAAAATCCACTTCCAGACTTTTCCGAATCACTTTCCCGTTTTTATCTTTTTCTGCAATCGGTACAATCCCCACATCTACATTGTAACCGCGCATACGGAGCTCATTGTATATCACATTCTCCATAGAATGAGTCTGCTCAATCTGACGAAAGTTAATCCGAGCATTTCGAAGCCCCAGGTCTGAAAAATAGTATTTCTTCGGGGTCTCAATGTATGCCTTCCCCTTAATATCATATCTCTGCACCGATTCAATCAAAAAAGAATCTTCAAAGTAATCCAAATATTTCTTAATCGTTTTTGCAGTAATATTGGATTTCTTCACTGTTTTAAAAGTGTTTTTCAGCTTCTCCGGATTCGTAAGGGATCCGATTGCGGAAGAAAGAATGTTCAGCAAATCCTCCAATTCTCCTTGGTTTTTTACCCGATTTCTTTTAAAGATGTCTCTCACATAGATTTCATCAAAAAGATTCTGCAATGCCCCCGCTTTTTCATTTGACCCTTCACGAAGAACCACCAACGGAATCCCCCCGTAGAGCATATATTCAGACAAGCCTTCATACTTATCACCCGGATATACCGACATAAACTCCGCAAAATTCAATGGATACATATGAATTTCGTCTCCCCGACCGGCAAACTCCGTAATAATATCCTTTGACAAAAACTTTGCATTACTTCCTGTAACATACACATCCATGTTATCTTTCCGCAAATACCCATTCAGCACAGACTCAAAACAATCCAGCAACTGAACCTCATCTAACAACAGATAATACATTCCGTCTCCGGAAGTTTTTGTCCGAATATACTCCATGAACAATTCCGGATTCACACCTCTTTTTTCTTTTTCCATCCCAATCAAACTTTCTCCGATCAGATACAGGTCCTCTGCCGAGTCAAATGCAAATCGAATGATATGCTCCTCTTCTACTCCGTTTTCCAGCAAATGATTATAAAAAATAGTATTCAGCAAATAGGATTTCCCACACCTTCTGATTCCGGTTATCACCTTTATCAAACCGTTTTTCTCTCTTTTGATTAACTTATCTAAATAGATATCTCTCTTGATTTCCATAAAGGACCTCCTTTAAGACAGATTTTTGCAACCTTTTACACTTTTCATTCCTACAATACCATATTATAAGCAAAAAATCAATAAATAGTTACCTTTTAGAACGGATTTTTGCAATCTCACACAGTTTTCAGCCTCAAAACCAAAGAGAGTCTGCGCATTTCCATGCGACAGACTCTCTTTCTTACTCTTTTCCCTTCGGCATCTTATAGGTCGGTACGATTCTTTGTACCATAGTCCGTACCTCGCCGGTTTCTTCATACACAGCATCTTTCAGCACATCTAAGCTTTCAAAGAAGTCCTCATCTTCCATCTCAATCGGTTTTGCTACGGAGATGCGGTCATTGGCGGTTTTCGCCAGGCCTTCCTCTGCCATGAGCCGTTCCTCGTACAGCTTCTCGCCCGGACGAAGGCCCGTGTATTCAATCATAATATCTTCATTCGGCGTATAGCCTGACAGACGTATGAGGTTCTTTGCCAGGTCAATGATTTTCACCGGTTCTCCCATATCCAATACGAAGATTTCTCCGCCGTTGGCAAAGGCTCCGGCCTGCAGTACCAAAGATACCGCCTCCGGTATGGTCATAAAGTACCGGATAATATCCGGATGGGTTACCGTCACCGGTCCGCCCTCTTTGATCTGCTGTTTGAACAACGGAATGACACTTCCGTTACTGCCCAGCACGTTACCGAACCGTACCGCTACGAATTCGGTCTGGGACTTCCGGTTATAGGCCTGCACAATCATTTCACAGATGCGCTTGCTGGCACCCATGATGTTGGTGGGATTTACCGCCTTGTCGGTGGAGATGAGCACAAAACGTTCTACCCCGTACCGATCTGCCGCCTGGGCGGTTTTTAACGTACCGAATACATTATTCTTGATTGCCTCATTCGGGCTGTCCTCCATCAGCGGCACATGCTTGTGGGCTGCCGCATGGAACACGATGTTCGGCAAATAGGTTTCAAATATAGCATTCATACGGTTGGTATTCCGCACCGAAGCGATAAGCACCACCAGATTCAGCTTCGGATATTTTCTCTTTAACTCCTGCTGGATCTCATAGGCATTGTTTTCATAGATATCCACAATCACAAGCTGTCTCGGACCGGCTGCGGCAATCTGTCTGCACAGCTCACTTCCGATGGAACCGCCACCACCCGTTACCAGCACCACCTGGTCTCCCAGGTAGCCTGTAATGGAGGACAAATCTACATTGACCGGTTCTCTTCCCAGCAAATCCTCAATATCCACATGACGGAGCTGGCTGACACGTACCTCCTTGTTGACCAGCTGATATACCCCCGGCAAGGTTTTCAACTCACAGCCGGTTTCGTTACAAATCTTTGCAATCTCCGCAATGGTCTTCCTGGACACGGAAGGCATAGCAATAATAATCTCATCAATTTGGAAATGGGCCGCTGCAGGCACAATTGCCTCTCTTCCGCCTACAATCTGGCAACCCTGTATGGTTCTTCCCTTTAAGGAGGTATCATCATCAATAACACAGGCCACATACTTATGCAGATGGTCACTGGTTTTCAGCTCACGAATGAGTACGTCCGCCGCCGCACCGGCGCCCACTACCATGACTCTGGAGATCTCCACTCCGCGCCGTCCGTCCACCAGTCTTTTCTTAAATCGTCTGGCAACACGATAGGAAAAACGGGTCACTACCGTGATACAAACCAGCACTCCCGCATACAAAAACCAATAGCTTCGCGGCATCCGGATTTGGGCAAGATTCATTCCGAACAACTGCAACAACGTCACCACCACCGAAGCCATGATAATCTGCTGCAGTTCATACAGCCCCGCGTACCGCCATACGCTGTGGTACAAACGGAAAAACCAGAACACCACGATTACAGTCAGCACGTTAGGCAAAAGGGTCTGCCATACATTCTCTAGATACGGCTCCTGAATATCCTGAAAGGAAAGCTCAAATCGTAACAAAAGAGCAGCCACCGAAGATGCTACCACCGAGGCTCCGTCTAAAATCATCAGAAGAATCTGACGTAATATCAATTGTTTATCGTAAAAATGCTTCCTTTTCATGTTCATTCCTCTTTACTTTGTTTGTATTTCAAACTCTGATCGTCTAATCATTACCAAACTGTATCTTACCACGATTAAAACCAAATGGCAACCATAACTCCACATTAAATGTCGCTTCTTCTGCACCCGCCGCAGCTTCCGCACCCTCCGGTTACCTGGGCTCCGTTTTCATCAAAGGCATACACTTCCATGCCTCCGCCTCCCTGCAGGTAGTCACCTACCGTCTGAAGCAGACACACTGCCTGGGCAGCAATGCCTTCGCCGTTTCCCGTAAAACCGAGACCCTCTTCCGTGGTAGCCTTTACATTCACCTGGCTCACTGCAATACCCAGTGTACTTGCAATGTTTTCCCGCATATCCGGGATATAGGTTGCCAACTTCGGCTGTTGTGCAATCACGGTAGCGTCGATATTGCCTACCAGATAATGTTCTGCCGCCAAGAGTTCTCCCACCTTCTTAAGGAGCTCCAGGCTGGAGATTCCTTTATAGGCGGGGTCCTTGTCCGGGAAATGTTTTCCGATATCCCCCAGTGCCGCTGCGCCCAAAAGAGCATCCATGATAGCGTGTAATAACACATCCGCATCGGAATGTCCCAACAATCCTTTTTCATACGGAATGGCAACTCCGCCTAAAATCAATGCTCTGTTTTCCACCAAACGGTGTACATCATACCCTGTTCCGATTCTCATAGCCAGCCTCCTTACTCCTATTCTATCTCTTTCAACGTTCTTATTCCATCGATTCCGCCGGATCCTCTTTCATAACTTCTTCTAAAAATGCGGAAAAAGCGGAAGGCACGGAATATTCTTCTTTTATTTGCCCCGGTGTGACAAATACAAAGTCCTCGACAGCTTCCTTTTGTACCGATTCTTTATTTCCCTTATGGTCATCCGGCAGCATCCACTCTCTTACCATGGCAATGAGACGTTGCTCCTCCATGTCCCGGGTACACTCACACTCCACCAAGATTCCCTCCATATGCCACTCCACATGGGAGAAAATGTGCTTTGCCTTTTTTTGCTTTTTTATGGAAAAGGACAAGCCTTCCGTTTCATTGGCTCCGCCGGCAATCCGCTGTAACAAATCCTTTTCTGCCGCCGGCACTCCTGTGACCGGTAATGCATCCGCCTCCATCGTCGTCTGCAACACATTCGGAAACTCCCACAGTCCGGATAACAGTCCCTTCTTCTCCCGTTTATGCAGAAGAAATTTCCCTTCATAGGATAACACAAGTACCTGTCGTTTTTCAATCCTTCGTTCTTTCTTTCCTGACTTTACCGGTAGTTCTGTTTCCCTTCCTGCATGAAACGCTTTGCACAGGTGCATCACCGGGCAGGTGTCACACAACGGTTTTCCGTTGGGAAGACAGACCGTAGCCCCCAATTCCATCAAAGACTGGTTAAAATCACCATAAAGTATGGTTTTCTCCTGATATACATTTATTAAATCTTGTTTTAACTTCTGTTTTGTAGCTTCTTTTGCAATATCTTCTTCACTACAGGTAATCCGACTTATAACCCTCAGTACATTCCCGTCCACCGCCGGATACGGAAGGCCGAAGGCAATGGATGCTATGGCTCCCGCTGTATAATCCCCGATGCCGGGAAGGCTCCGGATTGTCTCATAGTCCGCCGGCATCTCACCGCCATACTGCTCTACGAGGATCCTTGCAGCCTTCTGCATGTTGCGGACCCGGTTATAATACCCCAGTCCTTCCCACAGCTTTAACAGCTTCTCTTCCTCCGCTTCCGCCAGGGCCTTTATGTCCGGTAAACTTGCCAAGAAGCGGTCATAGTATCCTTTGACCGCTTCTACTCTTGTCTGCTGTAGCATAATCTCCGACACCCACACATGGTAGGGTGTCGGATCTTCACGCCATGGCAATATTCTTCGGTTATAGTCGTACCAGTGCAAAAGATAAGGAATAATCTCTTCTACCTTATTACTTCCGTCCTTCTTCACAGTTACTCCTTTAACGATTCAATCTGGCAAAAAAGCCTTTTAACTTCTTCTCTTCTTTTTCCGGTTCCGCCGTATCCTGTCGGTTGCCATTCCTTCTGGCCGCCTCGGCTTCCGCCTGCGACTTCTGCATAGCTGCTTCCCATTCCGCACGCTCTGCCGCCAGCTTTGCCACCTGAAGTCTTGCGGTTTCTTCTCTCAGCTTTGCTTCCGCCAAATCCGCTGCACGTTCTGCATCCGCTACCTTTTGTGCGGCAATCCGTTCTGCCTCCAGCTCATAGCGCAAACGCTCTGTTTCCGCCAATGCTCTTTGCGTTTCCAGCTCTACTTCCGCACGCTCTGCTGCCAGCTTTGCTGCCTGCAGGTTTGCCTCTTCTTCTCTCATCTTCGCTTCCGCCAGATTTGCCGCAAGTTCCGCAGCTGCTACCCTTTGTGCTTCAGCCTTTCTTGCTTCAGCCTCAATTCTCTCCTGCTCTTCAGCCGCTTCCTTATTACGCTGCTTTTCCGCATTCTCTGCTTCCTCGGCACGACGTCTCTCCATCTCCTGACGCTGAAGTTCACGCTCCTTGAAAAGACGATATTCTTCCTCACGGCGTTTGCGCTCTTCCATCTTACGTTCGCGCTCCGCTTCCTCCGTCTCACGACGAACCCGTTCACCACTGTCCTCCTGACGGCGACGTTCCATCTCCTGACGCTGGATATCGATTCCGCGACGAAGACGGTATTCTTCCTCACGGGCTTTCTTCTCTGCTTCCTTACGCTGACGCTCTGCTTCTTCCTCTTCCGCACGGCGAAGGCGTGCAGCCTCTGCTTCTTCCGCACGACGGCGTTCTTCCTCCTGCTCCAGGCGGAAGCGCTCTTCCATGCTCATCTCCAGCAGTTCATCACTTACATCATCCTGATCTGCTTTTTCTGCAGCAAGACGTTCTTCTTCCTCCGCACGACGACGCTCCTCTTCACGGCGCTTACGTTCCTCTTCCGCACGTTGTTTACGGGCTTCATCCTCAAGACGTTCCCGTTCTTCCGCTTCCGCATCCAGACGACGCTGAAGTTCCTGACGCTGAAGTTCGATTCCTCGACGAAGACGATACTCTTCCTCACGGGCTTTACGAGCTTCCTCCTGACGTTTCCGCTCTTCTTCCTCCACAAGTCTCCGTGCTTCGTCCTTACGTCTTTGTTCTGCTTCCTGACGCTGCCGTTCCAGTTCTTCTGCACGAAGACGAGCCTCTTCCTCCAAACGTGCTGCTTCTGCCTCAGCCGCCAGACGTTCCTCTTCCAGACGTTTCTGCTCTTCTAACATCAAACGTACTTCTTCCGGAAGATTCTCCTCATCGTAATATTCAAAATAGATACTGTAACGTTCGTCATACATTTTATAATACGGAGAAAATACTACTTCTTCATCCGCATCGGTACCGTGAATGGTAAAGGTCAGTTCTCCTTCCTTCTTCACGAAGTTCTCTTTGTAGTTTGCAAACCACTTATCCAGTTTCAGACCTTCCTGCAGCATGACATAACTACGAACCTTAATGTTCTTCGTCGGTACGGTTACATTGGTACGGCGCATGCGCTCCGTGGTCATGTCCTCTTTGCCCAGACCGGCTGCCAATACAATCGGTCCGTAGGTGAGTGCAACACAATTCTTCATATCCGGAAGCGGATGCAGTGTTACTGTCGGTTTGAACTTAAGAACAATACGGTCGCCGCTCTTACATTCGTTCTCCGTGCAAAGATAGCCGTTCTCTATGGTAGTCTTTACTTTTTCTCCGTTTACCGTTACCTCTACATCCTCTCCGTGCCATTCCGGCAGACGGAAATAAAGGGAGGTCACGCTGCTTCCTTTTGCATCCAATACAAATTCTGCGGCTTCATAGCTGTTCGAATCTACCGTCTGGGTCAGTTTCACTCCGGATTCCTTATCCTCAAGCACCGAAGAAACATATAAGTTAACGTAAACCGCATCTTCCGTCGTATGATAAATATTACTGCTCAAATCGGTAAAAAGCTCCATGCCGGTACCGGTACAACACCAGAACTTGTCGAACGGTGTGGAAAATGTCTTAAAGTATCCGGATGCCATCGGCTGGAAAAATGCAATCATACCGTCTTCCGGATTCTGTGCGCCCAGCATTGCATTAAAATACGCCTGTTCATAATAATCCATATACCGCTTATCTCCGGTAATGGAATACAGTTCCTCTGCCAGCTTCATCATACCGGCAGTACTACAGGTCTCACTGTTGTACTGGGTACGATTGGCTGCCAATGCCCCCGGCTCTCTGAAATGTAACAGTTCACCGTTACCGCCGGTAATATACGTATGTCCTGCTATTACAGTGTTAAAAAAGTTCTTGGCCGCCTCAAGAGACTGTGCTTCCTTGTCACCAAATGCCATATACCGGTTCAGTGTACCGAGAATTTTCGGAATCGTATCGGCAGCATGCTTATTCGGCAATACGTCTTTGCCCGCAGCAAGGGAATCAAACAGATCCTGTTTTTCAAACTTCTCCGCCGCCTCCGCATAACGTTGGTCTCCGGTGATTTTATACAACTCGTACAGACAATCATTCATTCCGCCGTCGGCGATACAGAGTACCCTTCTCTTTTCCTTGTCCGTCCACTTCAGTACCCGGTCAAGAATCCATTCACCCAGACTCTTCACTATGGTAAATGCCTGCTCCATTCCGGCCAGCTCATATACGGCAACGAGACCGGTTATGAGTTTGTGCATCGTATACCATACCTTATAAGTCTCGCCTCTTTCCAGCTTATCAAAGACCTCCGAGTCTAAGGCAAACAAATAACCGCTTTTCCTCTGGCTCTGGGACAGTTCGGACAAAACATACTCCAGGCGTTCCTTAATCTCTTCGGACTTCTCCTTCGCATAAACCTGTGACATTGCCACCATGTAATGTCCCAAAGTATGACCGCAATACTCTTCGTCTTCCCAACCTCCGGAATATTTGTCCGCTCGTTTCGGAATACCTGACGTCTCCCGGAACCCCGCCAACAGCTTATCCATATCGAGGTTGCATAAATACTCTCTTTCCTTCATGTAAGCATTTTCAATAATTGGGTCTGTAACTGTGACCGCATGGTGCGCAAATTTGCTAATCCGCATATACCTTCCCCCTTTTCTCTATTGTGCTCCATAATCCACAAAGCTTATATTCATATCTGCATTTCCCTTAATACCGTTTACTGTACCGGACGAAGAATACTGCCACATTTGGAAATCGTACGGGTAGTAAATGTTGTCTCCGTAGTATGCGTACCAGAAGTCATAGTCATCCAACTGACTCATGTCAAGCTTCATAATGGTCCAGTTTGTACTTGCATACAACATCGGCGTATAGCCCGCCGCCTTGATTTCCTCTAAAAATGCCTTGGCACAGGCGGTTCTTACTTCCCTCGGCAATACATTGGCTCTCGCCTTCTCATAACTGGTAATCTTCTCCGTATCAAACACTACCGGCCAGGTCACATCGTAACCCTTCAAACTGTCAATAACAAACTGTGCCTCTTCCTTTGCCTCTGCCACCGTAGTCGCCTGAGTAAAGAAATATACACCTACGTCAATGCCGGCTGCCCTGGCCCCTTCCATGTTCTGCTTGAAATAAGGGTCCAGCTCACAGGTACCGTTGGTGCCCATTCCCCGGAATCCCAGACGGATTATGGCGAATTCCACACCGTCTGCCGCCACTGCCTGCCAGTCAATCTTCTCCTGATATTTGGATACATCCACACCCTTTATGGAAACCACTTTTCCGTCCTCCACATAGGTGTACTGTCCCTTTTCATTCTTTACAAATCCTTCCGGAAGATACGTGTTTCTCCCCACATCCGTCCGTACCGGTACTAAAAGTTTTTCTCCTAAATCACCGGTAATGATAAGCCGTTCTTTCTCGGTTTCTTCAAAGGACACACCCTTAATAACCAAATCTTTACCTACATCACCGTAATCCTCTTCGCCGTAAGCATAGAAGTTCAGTTCTGTTACCTTATAGCTCTGTCCTGCCAGCCCCAGCATTCCCTCAACTTTTCCCAGGTAAACGCCTGCGGATACCAGATAAGACTCAAATCCGATGCCGTCCTGCTCCAGTGTGTAGGTAAGCTTATAATCCGCATACGGGATATAGTCCGCCACATCAAAACCACCGGCTGCTCTCGGTACGGAAAATACATAAGAAACACCCTGAATTACCGTATCTAAAAGCATGGAGTCTCCCATTTCCGTATACGCCATCACATCCGCCAACAGAGCCAGCTCTGTCTTATAACCCAACACATTATGCTCCTGCAGGGACATCACATCCAAAAGGTGCAGTCCTTCTGCCGTATCATTTTCTTTATACACATACTGCTCCACACCGGCTGCATTGTGCACCCCCCGGTCAAAACACAAGCTTTCCGGCACATCAAAGGAATAATTCCAAAAGTACACTGCCTTCCCCGTCAGGGATTCCAAATAAATGTACTGTGCCGCTTCCTCCTGCACTTCGTTTAAGTAATAGGCTCTCAGTCCCTTTCCTTCCACGCAGATGTATTCTTTCCCGGAAAGTTCCGTAACAAAGGCCTGATATCCGGCCGGAAGCTGTACGCTTTCCACATAAGCCTGTGCATCCTCTACATAACGAATCACTGCCGGGTCCTTTGTTCCATCCGTACCATCTGCGCCGGTCTCATTTCCGGACCCATCCTGCACACCGAACACTTCTGCCACACCCGGCATGGTCTTCCGAAGCAATCCGTCCACACCTCGCTTTAGCCGACCCAGAGGTCCGGCAAACACATACAGTAAAAGCAGTATCACCAAGGCACCCGCCACGTGCACCAGCACCAGCTTCTTCACATTCCGTCTCCGGGCCTTCGCTTTCTTCTCCTGTTTCTTTTCTGCCTTTTTCTCTTTTTTCACTGCCTTTTTCCGGGCCACCCTCTCGGACTCGGGTTCCTTAAGCAGTGCATCCTGCTCATTCCTTTTCTCTTTTTCCGCCAATACGGCTACATCCATTTGTTTCTTGTTAAACTCGGAAAGCTCACCTGCCGACAACCCGGCTTCCGCTACATAATCAAAGTAGAGAGCAAACCGCTCATTATAATGCTTGTAATACGGCGTAAACAAAAGCTCGCCGTCCGCATCGGTGCCGAACAGGAAGAACGCCACTTCCCCTTCTTTTTTCACAAAGTTCTTGCGGCAATCCGCAAACCATTCCTTCACACCGGAATTTTTTATAAGAATCTGCTCCCGCACCGGCACATTTTTCGTCGGGATGGTTACATTCACACCCGTTACATCCGTTGCCATGTCACTGCGTCCCAATCCTGCCGCCAATGCAAACGGTCCGTAAGTCACTGCCGCACTGTACGGTGCATCCGGCAAGCATTCCATGGCAATCTCCGGGAAAAACTGCAGGGTAATCTGCTGCTTCCTTTTCCAGGTCCTGTCAAGCAGTATATAGCCCTTCTGTACGGAATAATCCGCCATCTCTCCGTCCAGCTTCAGTTCAAACCGCTGGTTGGTCCACTCCGGAAGACGGAATGCAAAAGTCATCGTCTTCTCTTCTTCAAACTCTATCGTAAACTGTACCGAATCAAAATGAGTAAGATCCGTCTTCTGGGTCAGGGTAAGCTTGTTTGCCTCATCCCGCAATACCGAACCCAAGTACAAATTAACATACAGCTTATTCTCTTCCTTATGATAGATGGAACTGTTCAGTTTCGTAAAATTCTCCATGCCCGTACCGGTACAGCACCAGAAATGCTCGTAAGGGGAACTGTATACCTTAAAATATCCCGCTGCCATGGGTTGGAAATACATGGTCATGCCGGTCTCCGGATTCTGGGAGCCCAGCACCGCATTCAATAATGTTCTTTCATAATAATCCATGTAACGCTTGTCCCCGGTTACCATAAACAACCGCTCCGCAAGCTTTAACATATTGTGGGTGTTACAGGACTCACAGTTACACTGGGTACGCTCCTTCCCCAGTGTGCCCGGTGTACGGAAATGTTCCCATTCACTGTTTCCGCCGGTCACATATGTATGATTCTGCGTTACAATATCAAAAAATGATTTTGCTGCAATAAAGTAAAAACTTTCCGATTCACCAAGGGCAATATAACGGTTCAATGCGCCCAAAAACTTCGGAATCGTTGTATTGGCATGCTTCCCCGCAAGAATATCCTTGCCGTCCGCAATGCGATGGAATAAATCTTCCTCATCAAACCGGGCTGCCGCCTCCGCAAACTCCGCACGCCCCGTCTCTATATACAATTCGTACAGGCAATCATTCATACCGCCGTATTCTATCGCCAGTACACGGTTGCGGATGTCTTCCGTCCAGCCGGTGGCCCGTTCATAAACCCACATACCCAGCTTTACCGCAATCTCCAGTGCCTGCGGACGCTTACCGAGCCGGTATGCGCTGATAAGACCTGCCAGAATCTTATGCATGGTGTACCACGGCACCCAGGCGGACTCTTCTCGCTCTATTCTGTCAAACAGCACTTCTCCCGACGCAAACAAAAAACCGTTCTCTGCCTGACATGCCGATAACTGCCGCAATATATAATCCAGCCGTTCTTCTATATCTTTGGCACCGGTCGCTCTGTACAGCTGCGATAACGCCGTCAGATAATGCCCCAGTGTATGTCCCGCTATTTCCGCATCTTCCCAACCTCCGGAATAACGCTCTGCTATTTTCTCTAATCCGGCTCTCTCTCGAAAGCCCGCAAGTAATCTATCCGAATCAATACTACGCAAATATTCCTGTTCTTTTCGAAATGCATTTTCTAATACAGGTTCACAAAGTTCTACTTGATTTAACGAAAAATTTCGAATTAACATAGGCAGACTCCTTTCTCTCTTACTGTTAAAGGGGTGCATCTATACTTCATTCCTGCTTACATAATTTCATACGTCGTGTGCACATTTTGACTGGGCACTTTATCTACTATATTATACCTTCCAAAGCTGGTAAAGTCAAGAAAAAAACCGAAACTCATGTAGGCGCAAACCCTTATTTTTAGCGACTTTCCGCTTCATTTTCGTCATTTTTTCACCTTCCATTTTGCCTTTTTTTTCCACCCGTCGACGACACATTTCAATACCTTGGGTTTTCACTTTCTTCCATACCCAAAATGTAGTTTTTTGTCTCAGAAAGCAACATTTTGCCTTCCATTGTTTTCGTCATTTTCTACAAAAAAAAATTTTTTGCAAATTTATGCAAAATTTTATAAAAAATTTTTCTATAACGACACTTTTTTCCCTTCTCTATAGAAACCAAGGCTCTTCATCCTATATCTTAGACTTCTGCACAGATCTACATTTTTCTTAGCAGAACTCACCAAATTCGATTGATTTTTCTGAAAAACTATGGTACATTCAAGTTGTTCGACTTTCTGTTTTTCCACATGCATCCATGTTGTTTATTTCCCTTTTTACCTTCAGCCCCCCGCGAAAAATGTCTTTTCGTCATCTGCATCCCCTGCAAAACTTTCATCAACCAAAACCACTCACAATCAACTATTTTCAATGAAAGGAGTCGATACTACGACAAAACAATTACATCTGATTCAAAAAAACATTTCCCGATTAGAGAAGGAACTAAGTCTCCTGCCCACAGGGAATCTGGTCTGCGCCCGCAACGGTTCTGATGGACAATATGTCAAATGGTACAGAAACAATGGACAGGGCTTTCGTTATCTCCCGAAAAAAGAACGTACTCTTGCCGAAATGTTGGCCAGGCGGAAGCTTTTAAGTTTGGAGCTTGCAAAACTCAACGAAAAATATAAGCATCTGACCAATCCTGAATTTAACAGTAGTCAGGACGTTTACTCTAAAAAGATAAACAATCTTCTTTCCGATTCATCTCCCTACGCCGAATTACTCTCCGGCTCTTCCAACGGATTTCAATCAAATGCACTTACTCCCGAAACCTGGAAAAACGAATCCTTCCAAACAAATCCTGCCTATCCGGAACACTTGCTTCACAAATCCCTTTCGGGCGAAAAGTTGCGTTCAAAGTCTGAAGTAATCATTGCAAATGCACTGTTCATGAATCACATCCCTTACCGGTACGAGTGCGAATTAATTCTCGGCGAAATCTCTTTGTATCCTGATTTTACAATTCTTCATCCCATTACCCATGAACTCTATTATTGGGAACATTTTGGCCTGATGCATAACCCCGACTACCGCAACAATACATCACAGAAGTTGAAACTCTACATAGAGAACCGGATCTATCCATCGGAGCATTTGATTACGACCTTTGAAAGTGACTCTCTTCCTCTGGATTCTGAGCGAATACAAAGTCTTATTGAGCAATACTTCTTATAAATGATTCACTCCCGCCTTGTTTTCAACTCCCGATTTTCTATAACTTAGCCTTTCTCTTTGGTTTATACCCAAACCATTGGCATATCCATGCAAAAATTCCTCTCAAGCGTCTCAAAACCGAACCCATTTTCTATAAAAGCTCTTTTTATGCTCGCTTATAGAAAATCCAATCATCATATTTTCTATAACCTTCCTTGAAAAAGCTATCTGTAGAAAACGTCGCTTCTTTTCCGCCTACAAAGCCTGATTTTCCTCTCTTTTTCATGCTTTCTGGGTATAAACGCTCTCAAATGGCAGTTTTATAGAAAATCCACAAGCTGCAGATACCGAGTCAAGAAAAACACCTCAAAAAATGTCAAAGAAAGCATAAACTACCACAAAAGAAGCCAACGAAAAGCAGAGGAGCACCACCACAAACCGCCTCTCTGTGGCAAAAAAATAAGGCGAGGTTACAGGGTAACCTCGCCTTTCAATCATCCTATTCACATTGCTTACGTACGCATCGCACGCAAGGCCTCTGTCTGTCACTTTCAGGAGCCTATCCAAGCAACCTAAAAGCACTTACACCGTAGCAACAGCATCAAAGCTATCCTTTAATGCCGGGTAAAGCTTCTTGAATACCTGATACTTTGCTTCGTACTTAGCAACAAGCTCCGGATCCGGCTCCGTGGTATCTACAACAGTGATGAACTTGTCAGCAGCCTCTTCTACGGAAGCATACTCGCCGCAACCTACTGCCGCAAGGATTGCACCGCCGTAGCCCGGGCCCTCTTCGCTGTTGATGATGTCTACCTTAACGTTCATGATATTGGCAAGCATCTTTCTCCAAAGCGGGCTCTTTGCGCCGCCGCCGGTTGCACGAATGCGGTCAATCTTTACACCGAGGCTTCTTGCGATTTCAAGAGAATCACGAAGTGCGTAGGTAACACCTTCAAGCACAGCCTGAGTCATGTCCGCTCTGGTGGAATCCATGGTCAGACCGATAAAGCAGCCTCTTGCGTTCGGATTGTTGTGCGGAGTTCTCTCACCCATAAGGTACGGCAGATAGTAAACATGATTCTCACCGAGGGTGGTGATTGCCTTCTGCTCCTCTGCGTAATTCTTGGTACCGATGATTTCGTCCATCCACCACTTATTGGAGGATGCAGCGGAAAGCATGCAGCCCATCAAGTGGAACTTACCGTTTGCGTGTGCAAACATATGTAAAGCGTTCTGATCGTCTACTGCGAACTTGTCACATGCGATAAATACCGTACCGGAGGTACCGAGGGAAACGATACACATACCGTCCTTGGTGGTACCGGTTCCGATTGCACCTGCAGCGTTGTCGCCTGCACCTGCGATAATCTTAACATCCGTAGAGAAGCCGAGACGCTCTGCCATAGCCGGGGTCAGATTACCTACTACATCAAAGCTATCAAAAATCTTAGCAAGCTGCTCTTCCTTGATACCGCAAATTTCGAGCATTTCCTTGGACCAGCACTTGTGCTCAACGTCCATCAGAAGCATACCTGCAGCATCGGAAGCGTCGGTGCAGTGTACACCGGAAAGAAGGTATGCAAGGTAGTCCTTCGGAAGCATAATCTTCTTAATCTTTGCAAAATTATCCGGCTCGTTCTTCTTCACCCAAAGAATCTTCGGAGCGGTGAAACCGGTCAAAGTCGGATCGTAGCCATGTCGTTCTGTGAGCCAAGGAGTTGAACCAAATCCTTGTCTTCCTAAGACCGCTTGGCCTCCGACTTTGGCACTGACCGGTTTCACCGCTCCGAAGATTCTTTGGGTGAAGAAGAACGAGCCGGATAATTTCGCAAAGATTAAGAAGATTATGCTTCCGAAGGACTACCTTGCATACCTTCTTTCCGGTGTACACTGCACCGATGCTTCCGATGCTGCAGGTATGCTCCTGATGGACGTTGAGCACAAGTGCTGGTCCAAGGAGATGAAGTC
>JAZNBY010000150.1:0-2199 GCA_045587325.1 Lachnospiraceae bacterium
ATAAGCGAAATCAAGACCCGTCGGGAAACCGACGGGTTTTCTTTTTGCGTGTAGGCAAAGTGAGTATGCGAGCAAACTGCGAGAACTTGTTCTCTGGTTGTTGCGCAGTCATACGAGCGCGCCCACGACCGAGTGGCTATGCCACGAGGTGTGGGTAGGTGCACAGCACAGCCTACACG
Source organism: Lachnospiraceae bacterium (assembly GCA_045587325.1). Lineage (GTDB taxonomy): Bacteria > Bacillota > Clostridia > Lachnospirales > Lachnospiraceae > SIG307. The sequence goes on from JAZNBY010000150.1 coordinate 180, forward strand.
CACTATCGAATGGTCAGAACCGCCCCATGGAATAAAATCGATTTGTCATGGGCTTCGGATGAAGTCTTTCTAATTACTCCGGAAAGTGTATTATAAAGTGACGCAACCGGTCTTATGCGGCATCCATGCCTTATGGCGACCTCCCTCAGACATCCGTGTCTGAGCGTTGCTGTATTATGAACGGAGTAATAAGAACGACTAACATCCTACGCAAAATTCCAAATCAATTTTATTCCACGAGGCGGTTCTTGAATGTTTCAAAGAGTTTTTTGACACTCGAATCCTTTGCATGAAAAGGGCGCCGGTTTCCCGACTGGTCTGATTTGGCAAAGAACCGGCGAGGAGTGGAGAATAGAGACTTGACTGTTCGGAATGGTCGTGTTAATTTGGTATAAAAGGGAGGTGTTTTTATTTCAGCATATCAGAGAATTGTTTGGTTTCACAATAGAGTTGCAGAGAATACATATCCGAATGCCGGAGCTTTGGCGAAGCGGTTTGAGGTTTCGAGCCGACAGGCACAGCGGGATATTGAGTATATGAGAGATTCCATGAATGCGCCGCTTGCTTACTGTGCGGGGAAACGTGGATATAAGTATGAGAGGGAGTATGTACTGCCGAGTTTTTTTTTATCGGAAAGCGAGAAAGAAGCGGTGCGCTTACTTGCAAAACAGAGTCGCGAGCTTAGTTCTTTCGGATACGGGAGGTATAAAAGTCAGGCCGGGATTTTGTCAAAGATATCTGCGGAGGATGCGGAAAGCAAAAGTATGATGACAAAAGAACCGTTCTTTGCGGAAATAGAAATGTCGGGAGGCAGAACATCTGTGGCACCTCTGGACTATTTTCTTTGTGAGAAGGTAGCGAGACAAACTTATACCTATGCGTTTTTCGATCCTGATGTGTTTATCAGTGTTCTGATTGCCAGTGGTCTGGAATTTAAGATTATAAAGCCCAATTGGTTAAGAGAACACATGAAAGAGAGACTGAATCATCTTTTAACACTGCTATGACATTATATGTCATACCTCCTGTGAGATAATAGGGGCAGAAAGAAAAAGGAGGAGTTTGCTATGGCAAAGAAGAAATTGGATATTGAGGTGTTTTCTGCATGGAATACCTATGCAATCAGCATGATGAGTGTACTGGAGCATTGCGGGATGTGGAATAAGGAGGATACGTTTCAGAAGTTTTTGGGCGTAACGGGAATCGCATCCCAGTTTTGTGTGGATGAAAATTGCAGTTCGTTACCGGTGACGGATTATGACTGGATGGAAGACCATGCTCGGTTTATGGAACGAATCGGTGTACAGACAAAGAAATTTTATGCCGCACCGGGAGTAGAAGAGTATTCTACGGTGCAGGAGGAAGCTGTTACGGTAATCAAAGAAGGAATCGAAGCCGACAGAGCATGTGTTGTGTGGGGAATCGATACCGGAGAGTTCGGTGTGATTTACGGTTATGATGATGAAGACGGAGTATTCTTTCCGAAGGGGATCGGCACTCAAAATACGAATACCAGCATGCCGATTTTATACAGTAATTTAGGGAAGACCTTCGAATGGGCACCGGTGTTATATTGTGAGATTCCGGAGGTGCTACGGGAGATAGACTGGAATCAGACTTATGAAGAGACGCTTCGTTTGTATGTGCAGGGAATGGAAGAGGTTTGCGATAATGGACGTGTGTATGGTCTTGCGGCATACGATGCAATGATGGAAGCGGTGAGGAAGGACAAATTGGATGCCTTCGGATTTAAGTATTGTCTCGGGATTTATTATGAAAGGAAAGAAGCGTTGTTGTTGTACTTGGAGGAGCAACAGAAGGAACGGACAAACGAGACTCTGATGCAACTTATTGAAGCGTTTCGAAAGACAGTTGACTTATACCGTAAGTTGATGTTTGAGATACTCGGCGGAGGAACCGAAGGGTGGAATACTTTGTTTGAGCCGGTGGATAAGGAATGTTATCCGGAGATTATGAAAGCACTCGGGGAATTAAAAGCAAGTGAGGAACGAAATATTGA
>JAZNBY010000151.1:0-6164 GCA_045587325.1 Lachnospiraceae bacterium
TATATCCAGATTATTGTGACCGATTTCGAAGAGGGACAGGTTCTGGAAGGAAAGGTTGTCAGCATTAAGGAGTTCGGTGCTTTCCTTGAGTTCGCACCGGGCAAGGAAGCTATGGTTCACATCTCCAAGATTTCCAAGGAACGCATCAATCATGTAGAAGATGTTCTGACCCTTGGTGATGTTGTGAAGGCAGTTTGCCTTGGCAAGGACAAGATGGGCAGAATCAGCTTCAGTATTAAGGATGTAAAGTAATGGTCCGCTCTTTCGCATAAGAGGGGCTTAGCAGTCGGAAAATGAATAGTTTCACTGAAACTTTTCATTTTCCGATTTTTGTTTTGCGTTCATCTATATACGAAAGAAGGACAAAACTTTATGCTAAAGGGAAGAGGAATAAAGTGTATTTAAGCAAGATTGTTAAGAAAGAAGAAGTATCTTACAAGAATATTATTGTTTTCGCAATTATATGTGGAATAGTAACAGGAATTATATTAGATGTAGAGTTATATAAAATACCATCGATTATGAATAATTCGTTATTTAATATCGGAATATGCTTTGAATTTTGGATATTTGCTACAATGCTAATTATTTCGAGAACGAAGACCTCTCTTGAGGCTGCCTGTAAGGTGTTTTTGTATTTTCTTATTAGTCAGCCCCTGGTATATTTGGTGAAAGTTCCTATTGATCCAAGAGGTTGGGGAGCGTTTGTTGATTATAAAGGCTGGTTCATATGGACAGTTTTAACCTTTCCGGGAGCATATATCGCATGGTATACAAATAAGAAAAACAATATGAGCATTGTTATCTTTATGGTGGCTATATTGTTTCTGAGTTATGAATTTGCACAGCATTTTCATGTGCTGATTACAGAGTTTCCGTTTCAATTACTTGCATGTGTATTTATATTGTATCAAATAGCGGAATATGTGATGGCGTTTAAAGGGAAAAGAAGAATCGTATTTGGGATGCTATCATTGATAAGTATAATAACAATAACGATTTTATTTCTATTAGGGTAGAGATAGGCAATAGAGTAATAGAGTAATAGGAGGAAAAGTATAATGGGTAAGAAAAATGTGAAAAAAATAGTTCTTATAGCAGTGGGTTCGATTTTGGTGTTGTTGGCATTGGTTGTTTTTTTCGGACCTCGTTTTATTGTTTATCAGCAGGCGAAAAAGGTAACCGCACAGTTAGGACCTGCAGCAGAATGGGTGACGGAATATGATTTGACTTTCACAGAGGCAGAACCGGTTCAGAAGGCTACCTTTGAAGGACTGACGATAACAATTCCGGAATATCTTATTGAAAGAGAAACCTCGTCGGACAAATATCGTGTTTATGATGAACCGGAGATAGAAGAAGGTATTTTGGGAGAGACTGTTCTTATGGCAACTATCGATGTCAGTGACCTAAATAGGTCTATTGATGAAATGAAATCGGTGTTAGTTGACAAGAAGTCCGGAATATTTAGAAACTACGTTGCAAAACGGTTGTCAAAGGAATTGAAAGCATTGAGTCAGGAAAATCCAAATTTTTATACATTGGCAAAATCCTGCTATTTGCTTACGGAAAAGGATTACAGCTTTTGGAATTTGGAAAAAGGCATTGCGTATTTAGTAAAAGGAACACTAAAGACCGGAATAATTCCCGACTGTGATTATATTCTCATTTATGAAAGGGAAGATGTTTGTGGGCTTATTTACGTGACAGACAGAAGTTTATATACAGAACTTAGTTCTTCAAGCCCTAACTATTCTCTTCGAGTAGAACTGTATGGCGGGGATGATTTTTCCACGTCGCATTATTTGTTGATTAAATGTGATGCTATGGAAACGGCCTATGCCATTATTAATTCTGCTGAGATTGAGTAACAGATACTATGACAGAAAGGTTTCGTTTATATGGAACAAATTGAGTTAATCCGTTTACCTAATGGCATCCGGGTGGTGCTAGAGCCCATGCCTTATGTGAAAACGGCAGCCTTCGGTGTGTTTGTAGGCGTTGGGTCCGTGTGTGAAACAAAAGAGAATAATGGAATCTCCCATATGATTGAACATATGCTGTTTAAAGGGACCGAGAGTAAGAGCGCGAAAGAACTGGCGGATATTACGGCACGTCTGGGGGATACGGCAAATGCCTACACCGGCAAGGAGTATACGGCCTATTACGGCGTCACCATTGCAGAGGAGTTGCCGAAGCTGATGGAAGTGTTAGGGGACATGCTGTTACATTCCGTGTTTGATGCAAAGGCACTCAGTAAGGAAAAGGGAGTAATTTGCGAAGAAATTGACATGTACAACAATTCTCCGGACGATTTGGTGCATGAACTGGCCCAGAAAAGGGCTTGGCAGGGCCATCCGTTAAGCTTTCAGATATCCGGCACCAAAGGCGTGGTTCGGGGAATGACAAGAGAGAAAATATTGACCTTTTATAAGCGGGAATACCGTCCGGACCGGATGGTGCTTTCCGTGGCAGGTGCTTTTGATAAAAAGGAAGTAATGGAGTATTTGACGCAGTTGTTTTGCCCGGGAGGACAAGGGGCTGCGGCGAGCATAAAGAGGAGTGGCTTGGCACCGGATAAGCGGTACAGAAAGTACTACGATGAAAACACTCCGGTACAGAACCGCCCGGCGGCCGGGTATACAAGGAATTTTTCCAAAACCTATCAGGATACCTCACAACTTCATATGAATCTGGTATTTCCGGGGATTTCCTATCTGGATGAGAAACGGCATATTGCCACGGTATTTCAGTCGGTGTTCGGCGGAAGCAATAACTCTATGTTGTTCCAGAAGATTCGCGAGGAAGAAGGTTTGGCTTATTCCGTCTTTTCTTATGGTTGCCCGTATGCAAAGGAGGGGCTGGTACATATTGATGCGGTAACGGCTCCGAATCAGGCAGAAACGGTGTTTGAATATGCACTGGAAGTATGTGAAACTATGCGGACGCAGTCGGTGTCGGAGGAGACCCTTTCTACCCATAAGGCACTGATCCGCACCGAGGCGATTTTGTCCAAGGAAAGTGTTCAGAGCCGTATGGAAGGCAACGGACGAAACGTGCTGCTCCGGGGCAGAATCATAGACAGAGAGGAAGAATTGGCCCGGATTGAGAAAGTTACGGCAGAAGATATACAGAGGTTTGCCAATGAAATACTTTGTCCGGAACGGATGAGCGTTTGCCTGGTGGGCGAGACAAGAAGTGCAGGACGAAGGCTTATGCGAAAGTATGAGCAGTTGAGCTAAGATAGGAAAGAGGACGTTGTGTCCGGCAGAATGCAACGGCACAAAGATAAGGGTAATTTTGAGAAAGGCAGGTGGGCACATGACATTACAGCAGCTTCGCTATGTGGTAACAGTGGCGGAAACGGCAAATATTACGGAAGCGGCAAAACGATTGTTTATTTCGCAGCCCAGCCTTACCAACGCCATCCGAGAGTTGGAAAAGGAGATGGAGATTACCATTTTTCATCGCACCAATAAGGGGGTAACGGTATCCAACGAAGGTGAATTGTTTTTGTCCTACGCCAGACAGGTGTTGGAGCAGACCAGCCTGTTGGAAGAGAAGTTTCTGCACAAAAAGGAGCAGAGACCGAGGTTTTCTGTGTCCTGCCAGCATTATTCCTTTGCAGTGGATGCCTTTGCGGCAGTTATTAGAGAGTTTGGAGAGGATCAATATGATTTTACCCTCCGGGAGACCCAGACCTATGAGATTATTGAAGATGTAAGCCGCCTAAAGAGTGAAATCGGTATCCTTTATACATCGTCCAAAAATGAAGAAGTGATATTAAAGCTTCTGAAGCAGAATGGACTGAAGTTTGAGCCGCTGGTAACGGCAAAACCGCACGTGTCTATTTGTACGGACCATCCGTTGGCGAAAAAAGATGTAATCACTTTGGAGGAATTAGAAGAGTACCCGTATTTGTCCTTTGAACAGGGAGAGTACAATTCCTTCTATTTTTCAGAGGAAATCCTAAGTACCCTGGATCGGAGCAAAAACGTCCGGGTAAAGGACCGTGCCACCCTGTCGAACCTTATCGTGCGTCTGAACGGATACACCGTCAGCACCGGTATGCTCAGTAAGGAGTTAAACGGGGAAAATATTATTGCGAAGCCTCTGGCAGTGGAAGAATCCATGCAGATCGGCATTATTATGCAAAAGGAAATGCCGCTTAGCCGGTACGGAGCGGCCTATGTGGAGTATTTGAAGGGGTACGTGGGGAAGTAAATCTTTACAGAAATACAGATTTATGTTAAAATGTAGCTTGTTATAGCTTGAAACTATAACAAGCTCTTTGTTTTAGGTATTTTCCAAATAACAAAAGGTATTGTATACTTAGAACAACAAAAAGTACCTAACAGGCAAACCGCCTGACAGAAAGGAGATTTTTATGAACTCTAATATCGAAACCAAATGTATCCATGAAGGCTGGAAGCCGGGCCAGGGCGAGCCGAGACAGCTTCCGATTTATCAGAGCACTACCTTTAAGTATGATACCAGTGATGCTATGGGTAAGCTTTTTGACTTAGAGGCAGACGGATATTTCTATACGAGACTGCAGAACCCGACCAATGACGCGGTGGCGGCGAAGATTTGCGCCATGGAGGGCGGTGTTGCGGCTATGCTTACTTCCTCCGGTCAGGCAGCAAACTTCTACGCTATTTTCAATATTTGTGAGGCGGGCGACCATTTTATCGCTTCTTCCTCCATTTACGGCGGCACCTACAACCTGTTCGGTGTTTCCATGAAGAAGATGGGCATCGAGTGTACCTTTGTTGACCAGACCTTGCCGGCAGAGGAGCTTGAGAAGTACTTTAAGCCGAATACCAAGGCTGTGTTCGGTGAGACCATTACCAATCCGACGGTAGGTATTTTTGATTTTGAAAAGTTTGCGAAGCTGGCACATGACCACGGTGTACCGCTTATCGTAGATAATACCTTTGCAACTCCGGTGAACTGCAGACCGTTCGAGTGGGGCGCGGATATCGTGACCCATTCCACCACTAAGTACATGGACGGTCACGGTGTTGCCGTAGGCGGATGTATCGTAGACAGCGGTAACTTCGACTGGATGGCTCATGCAGAGAAGTTCCCGGGCCTGACTACACCAGACGATTCCTACCACGGTATTACCTATGCGGAGCGTTTCGGCAAGGGTGCGTACATTACCAAGGCAACCGCACAGCTGATGAGAGACTTCGGTTCCATTCAGTCTCCGCAGAATGCATTTTACTTAAATCTGGGCTTAGAGTCCCTGCATCTTCGTATGGAGCGTCATTGCCAGAATGCACTGGCTGTGGCAAAGTTCTTGAAAGCACAGGAAAAGGTGGCTTGGGTACATTATGCGGATCTGGAGGGCGATGAATACCACGAGCTTGCGAAGAAGTATTGTCCGAAGGGCACCTGCGGCGTACTTGCTTTCGGTATTAAGGGAGGCAGAGAGACTTCCATTAAGTTTATGGATTCCCTAAAGTTTGCATCCATTGTTACCCACGTGGCAGATGCAAAGACGTGTCTCCTTCACCCGGCAAGTCACACGCACCGTCAGATGAGTGATGAGCAGCTTGCGGAAGCCGGCGTAGCTACGGACCTCATCCGTCTTTCTGTTGGTATTGAGAACGTAGAAGACTTGATTGCGGATTTACAGCAGGCATTGGATCAGATTTAAGTCTGATTTGTTATAATTTGAATGGATTACAGGGACACGGTATTTGATACGGTGTCCCTGTTCCTTTGTATGAGATGGATATGTATGGGGTATACTGTTACAAAATAAGGAAAAGGACGGTAACCCTATGGAAAACAACGAAAAAAGCAGGAATGAAGCAGAAAACACCCCGGACAATGGGGGAAACAAGGAAATGAATTCATCCGATGAACGCAAGGAAAAGCGGGAAGCGGACAAGCAAAGAGATGAAAAAATTTCCGAATACGGGCAGACGGTATTAAATGCAGAAGAACCGGGAAAACGGATTCATCTCTTGTCTATTATCGGAGAAATCGAAGGTCATGAGTGTTCCAATCAGAACATGAAAACTACCAAGTATGAACATGTACTTCCACAGCTGGCTCAAATCGAAGATGATAAGAATATCGGAGGTCTTTTGATTCTTCTGAATACAGTGGGTGGTGATGTGGAAAGCGGTCTTGCCATTGCTGAAATGATT
>JAZNBY010000152.1:0-8254 GCA_045587325.1 Lachnospiraceae bacterium
TATGGTCCCCACGAAGAGCTTTCCGTAAAAAAGCTTACGGAACTGTCTGCCGTCAACTTCACTGCCCCTCTGCTTCTGTGCAATCTGTTTTTGCGGGATTTAAAAACAAACAAAGGACATATCCTGTTTGTATCCTCTGTAACCGCAAACAAAACAAACAATACCCACGGTTGTGCTTACGGAGCCACCAAAGCCGGCATTTCCTCCTTTGCGAAGAGCTTGTTTGAAGAGGTCAGAAAACATGGTGTCCGTGTTACCGTTTTGTCTCCGGATATGACAAAAACCGACTTATATCGGGATGCTTCCTTTTGTGCCTATGATTCTCCCGACACTGTTCTTACACCGGAGGAAGTTGCTTCTTATGCTCTTTTTGCGCTTACCGCAAGAGAAGGACTCAATATTACGGAGCTTATCATGCAACCCCAAAGGCATCGTCTGGACAAAAAATAAAGCTTTATTAATACACCATGTTTCCTAGTGACTTTTTTGGAATTCCGTGGTAAACTGATGTGTAGGGATTTTCTTAATCGAAAGGAGCTTTCGCATGAAAATAATTATTGCCGGCTGCGGCAGAGTTGGATATACCCTTGCTCAGCAGTTAAATGACGAAGGACATGATCTTACTTTAATAGATAATAATGCTGAACGTTTGCAGCCTGCCCTATCCAACCTGGACTTACAGGGTGTGGTTGGCAACGCTTCCAGCTTTTTTACGTTACAGGAAGCAGGCATCGAACAAGCTGATTTGCTGATTGCCGTAACCGGACAGGATGAAATCAACTTGATTTCCTGCCTGATTGCAAAAAAAGCCAGCCGTTGCCGTACCATTGCCAGAGTCCGCAATCCGGAATATTTCCGTGAAGTCAATTATTTAAAGGACTGTATGGACATTTCCATGATTATCAACCCGGAATTTGCTGCGGCCAGTGAAATTGCCCAGCTGATCCAGATTCCGGATGCCATGGAAATCGACTCCTTTGCCAAAGGAAAAGTAGACTTAATGCAAGTCGTTATCACAGAAGACTCTCCTCTTCATAATATGAAGGTACAGGAATTTTCCCGCAAATTCAATCACGAAATCCTCATCTGCATTCTGGTGCATGATCATCAGGTTTGCATCCCGAACGGTGATTCCGTATTAATGGCCGGGGATTCCATTTCCATCATTCTTCCTCGGGAAAAAATAAACAGCTTTTACCGGTTAAGCAAACTGGCAACGATTCGTGAGATCCGGGATGTCATGATTGCCGGAGGCGGCATGGTTCCGTACTATCTTGCCCGGATGTTACTCCGTTCCGGCATTGAAGTCAAACTCATTGAACGCAATCGTGACCGCTGTAACTTTTTAAGCGACGCTCTGCCAAAGGCAATGATTATTCATTCCGATGCCACGGATCACGACCTTCTGTTAGAAGAAGGTGTGGAGAAAACTGATGCATTTGTATCGCTGACTCCAATGGACGAAGAGAATATTTTCCTTTCTCTTTTTGCCAACAAAGTAAATTCCAATTGTAAAAAAATTACAAAAGTAAACAGACTTGCTTTAAACGAAATCATTAATGATTTGCCCATCGGAAGTATTATTTCTCCGAAAAACATTACGGCGGAGTATATTCTTCAGTATGTCCGCTCCCAGAGTAATTCCTACGGAAGTAATGTGGAGGCACTTTACCGTTTAATGGACAATCAGGTTGAAGCACTGGAGTTTCTGATTAAAGAAGACAGTGAAGTAACAGACATTCCGTTTGTCAACATGCATCTGAAGAAAAACCTTCTCATTTGTTGCATCGTCCGCAACGGACGGGTTATCACTCCGTCCGGCCGGGATTTTATACAAAAAAATGATAAAGTTATTGTTGTTACCACACACAAAGGATTGCAGGATATCTCCGATATCTTAGACGATTCCGGAAAATAAAACGGGAGCTTTTATCATGAATTATTCCATTATACTTAAAATCATTGGTTGGGTTATCCAGTTGGAAGGTGTTTTTTTCCTTCCTCCGGCAATTGCAGGCTTTATTTACGGAGAACTGAAGGATGCTCTTATTTATCTGGCATTGGGAGGTTCCTGTATTGTACTGGGAGAACTGATTCGATTACGTAAAACAGAAAAAAATACCTTTTTTGCCAAAGAAGGATTTGTTGCCGTAGCATTAAGCTGGATCGTTATGAGTATCATCGGTTCGCTCCCTTTTATGCTGACCGGCGATATTCCTTCCTTTCCGAATGCACTATTTGAAATCATTTCCGGCCTTACCACCACCGGTTCCAGTATATTAAAAAATGTAGAGGCACTCTCTCATGCCAACCTTTTGTGGCGTAGTTTCAGCCACTGGATCGGCGGAATGGGTGTACTTGTGTTTATCCTTGCCATCCTTCCTATGACCGGTGGTTCCACCATTAACATTATGAAGGCTGAAAGCCCGGGTCCGTCCGTAGGAAAACTGGTGCCAAAAATGCAGCACACCGCATTTTTACTGTATGCAATCTATTTTGTCATGACCGTTATTACCTTTGTATTCCTTCTCATCGGTGGCATGCCCTTATTTGATTCCCTTTGTCATTCCTTCGGCGCAGCAGGAACCGGCGGTTTCGGTATAAAAAATGACAGTATTGCCGGCTACTCTCCTTACCTACAGAATGTTCTGACGGTTTCCATGCTTATGTTCGGCGTGAACTTTACCTTCTTCTATTACTTCTTGATTAAGAAGGCAAAAGATGCCTTTCGTATGGAAGAAGTCCGTTGGTATTTTTCTATTTATTTCATTGCCGTAACCTTGATTTCCCTCTCTCTTATTGCACGAGGCGACGGAATCGGAGAAACCATACAGACGGTAGCCTTTCAGGTGGCATCCATTATGACCACAACAGGTTATGCTACCGCAGATTTTAACCTATGGCCTACCTTTGCGGCAGCTATCATGGTATGTTTAATGTTTGTAGGTGCCTGTGCCGGCTCCACCGGTGGCGGTATTAAGGTTTCTCGTATTATGATTTATTTGAAGCAGGTAAAAAAAGAATTGATGCAGCAGATTCACCCTCGACGTGTCCGGGTAATCAAAATGGAAGGAAAGCCATTAGAACATTCCGTTGTTCATTCCTGTAATACTCTTTTGATGACCTATATTGTAATCTTTACCGCATCAGTACTTATTATATGTTTGGATAAATTTGATTTGGTTACGAATTTTACTTCCGTGGCTGCTACATTAAACAATATCGGTCCGGGCCTTAATGTTGTAGGTCCTACCGGAAATTTCGCGGACTTTTCTGTGTTATCAAAGTTTGTGCTTATGTTTAATATGTTAGCCGGACGTTTGGAAATCATTCCGTTACTGGTATTGTTCCATCCATCCACCTGGAAAAAATAGCTCAGTTGCATGTGAAGGGAGTTTTTGGGCATGGACATCAAACAAAAGATAAAATCTAGAACTATATATAGAATGTTCCTACTCTCCGGCCTGCTTTTCTTTGCAGGCTGTAGTTCCATGTCTTCCGGTTTCTCCCGTAAAGAAAACAATCCAACCGGTTATCCGGTCATGCAACCTTCCGCAACACCGGTTGCAACCTCGACTCCGGCTCCGACTTCTACACCGGTTCCTACGGCCACACCTTCCCCGGCTCCTACTTCTACTCCTGCCCCGACCGCCACTCCGGTTCCTACCGGCACAAGAGGCGAGGTAATCTTTTCGGAAGCAGATTACTTTTTTACGGAAAATACATGGATTGAATTATCCATTTCCTCAAAAGTGAAGACAGGATATATCACTTATACCACCGATGGTTCGGAACCCACCAAAGAAGGTACCCTTTACACAGAGCCGCTTCTTTTGGTAACTACATCGGATAATACTTCTCCAAATGTCTACTCCATCCGGGCAAAAGCCTGGTATGATGACGGTACCGAGTCCGCAACCTACGTTCACACCTACTTTTTAGGAGAAACCGTGTTTGACCGCTACTCTACCCTTGTTTTCTCCATTAACGGAGACCCTGCCGCACTAACGGATGGCCCGGACGGTATTTTGTACGGGGAAAACTATAAGTTACGAGGCATGGAATCCGAGCGTCCGGTTCACATCGAAGTCCTGACAGCGGACGGCACTCTCCTCTTCGACCAGAATGCCGGTGCCAGAGTATTCGGCGGTACTTCCAGAGAACATGCGGTTAAATCATTGAAATTATTTGCACGAAAGGAATACGAACCGGGAAAAGGAACTTTTTCCACCTCTCTCTTCGGTTCCACCACTTTAGATGGCTCTTCCCTGATTACCAAATATGATAAAATGGTACTTAGAAACGGTGGCGACGATTTTCAGGGTGCTTTTTTGCGGGATGAACTGGTACACCGCCTTGCCGCAACCACCGATTTTACCGGCTATGAGGCAGTTGTTCCTGCCCTTGCTTATGTAAACGGCTCCTACTACGGCCTGTACTGGCTCCACGAGTCCTACTGCGATAAGTTTTTCCAGTACCGGAACGGAAAAAGCGACGGAGAATATGTTGTCCTTGAGGGCTCCGATTATTACAAATCACTTCCTGCGGATGAAGTGGAATATGCTGCCGCAAAGGAGTATAATGCCTTCTACAATAAGTATGCCTACGCTGATTTAACGAAAGAAGAAAATTACAACGTTGTCTGCCAGACAATCGATGTAGAAAATTATATGGATTATATGGCATTTAATATGTATGTAGCCAATTACGACTGGCCACAGGGCAACTACCGTTGTTTCCGCTACTATACCGCTGAGGGTGAAGAATACGGCACAGGTGAGATGGACGGCAGATGGCGATACCTGCTTCACGATGCAGACGTAGGCCTGGGCCGTTATCAATCCGGGTCCGATGCCGGTGCCAGCCGAAACGATATCTATAACGTACTGGGGGACAAAAACGGAAATCATCGTGCTCCGCTTCTAACCGCTCTCCTAAAACGTGAGGATTGTAAGCAGTATTTCATCAATAAAATGTTAGAATACCGTGACGGTGTTTTCTCCTACGAAAATGTATCTCAGGTACTGGAGCAGATGCTCAGTGAACACAGTGAAGAACTGGCTATTTATATTGATCATCTGAATACATTGGACAAGAATGCATATGAGCTTTATGCCACCCATAGCTTAACAAAACGGCATAATGAGCGGATCTTATCTTTTATAGAACAAAGACCGGCCTATATTACAAAGTATATGGAAGATTTCTTCGGAGTCGACCTTCCGGATCCGGTCAGCGAATAGCCGATGAGATTTGTATAAATTTTTCTCATAAATTTGAAAATACATCTTGCCAAACAGGAAAAAGTATGGTAAACTATTTCCTGTTCGGCGAGGTAATATCGCTGATATGCGGATGTGGCGGAATGGCAGACGCAGCAGACTCAAAATCTGCCGGTTTCACGATCGTGTGGGTTCAAGTCCCACCATCCGCATTATAGAAAAAGAAAAAGTCTCAGGTAAAACCTGAGACTTTTTCTTTTTCCGAAGCGAAGGCTTGACTTGTCCCTACGGTCCAAGGTCTACGCTTCGCTTCGGTCGGTGCTAAACGGATGTCCACCGGACATCCAGCACCCCACCATCCGCATTGTAGAAAATCCTCTGACTTAGGTCAGGGGATTTTCTTTTTTTCCGAAGCGGATGGGTTCCTTTTACCCAGGTTTCAAGGTCGTCTTCGTTTCACTACGGTCCGCCCAGAACCAAGGTCCACCGGACCTTGTGGGCCGCTTCGCTTCGGTCGGCGCAGAACAGACATCCACTGGATGTCTTGCGCCCCACCATCCGCATGCCAGTTTAAAGTTTCCGAAGCGGATGGGGTCTTGAACCCAAGATTCAAAATCAAGCAGAGCGACCGTCGTCCCAGTTTTTATTTACTTTGATTTTATAGTATGGTAGAATGAAAACAATAAACTTGAATTCTATGGAGGTTTAAATAATGAGAGAAAGATTATTAAAGGCGTTGTTTGTGTCAATTACAGTTGCGTTGGGGATTACTTTGGTAACGTTTGTGCAAAATGAGGATGTTTCTTTTGTTAAATCAGGACTCTATGCGATTGTTGCATTTATCGTTGATTTCATTTTTTCGTATATCTTTGACAAGAAGAAAAGGTAAATTTGTTTTTGTAAGGAATTTTACAATTAGGAGGATACGTAAGATGCAATTAAATTCAATTATGTTAGTTCCGTTAATGATTAAAAGAAAAAATCTGGTAAAACCATGTTGCATGTTTGTTTGTTCATTGTTGGCCATGATTTTAGTTCCGGGAATTACTGCTTTATTGGTTAAATCGGAAGATGTTATGGCGCTTCTGATTGTGTCGGAATTTCTGGTTCTTTTTATTGTGTTTATAATTTTTACGATTCTTTTTATCAGGGCAGCCTTAAAAAATTCTGTTTTCAGATTTATTCCGGATGCGCCGGACGCAGCTTTCAATCGGACAAAAATTGAGTTTGATTTTGCTTCCGTTCCGGGTAAGATTTTGTATCGTGAGGTTTCTCCTAAGGAAATAGCACAACCTGCACTGATGGTTACGTTAATGGATTCCGGCAAAGTAAGAGGTAGTGATTTTTCACGAATCACAGAACTGTATGTGAATCGCAACTACAAAGTGGCAATGTTTCTCAAGGTCAAATCCGGCATCACACGGGGTGGGCGGTACGGCGTTACCGGTGGAGCACAGTTTGTTTGGTACATTTTTGTTAACGAGGAATACGAGAAGCTGATAAATGCCATGAACAAACATACTATTTCCATTCACACTTATGAGAAAAAAGATCTGGAAGCAAGCTATATTGTTGGGGGATTAAAGCAAAGAAATATGATCTGATAGACAAATTCCACTCAATTCATGCGGTATCCGTAGACTTTTAAAGGCCTTCGGATACCGCTCTTTTTATTGTGTTTCTTTTTCTTGTTCCGGCTAGATTATCACGTTCCGCTCTTCTCCCCTCTGAAATGCCTTAATGTTCTCGTAGACGCCCTCTACGCAGCGCATACGGGCTTCTACACTGCCCCAGGCCAGGTGTGGCGTGATAATGAGTTTATTGCTATCCTTAATCATACTGAGTGGATTGGTCAGTTCTAACGGCTCTTTCTCCAGTACATCCAATCCTGCGCCGGCAATTTTACCGGCTTCCAGTGCTTCATACAGGTCTGTATTGTTTACCACCGGGCCTCTTGCAACATTAATCAGGTACGCACTAGGTTTCATTTTTTCTAATGCAGCTTTATCGATGAAATCTCTTGTTAACTCACTAAGCGGACAGTGCAGGGAAAGGAAATCACTTTCCCGAAGTAACGTCTCCTTATCTACCTGCGGATAGTTGGTGACGTTGCTCTTTCCGGTTACAGAATGAAAGATGACCTTACAACCGAAGGCTGTGGCAATCTTTGCCACTCTCTTTCCGATATTTCCCATGCCTACAATACCCCAGTTCTTGCCTTCCAGTTCATAGAAGGACCGGTCAAAGTTGGAAAAACGGTCCTGGGCACTGTATGCTCCGGATTTTACATAGTGATCATAGTGTGGCAACTTTTGGGACAAGGCCAATGCCAGTGCAAAGGTATGCTGTGCCACCATAGCGGAGCAATAGTCCGGTACATTGGTCACACGGATCCCCCTGGATTTACAGTAGGCCAGATCACAGTTGTCATACCCGGTAGCGAACTCACAAATCAGCTTCACGTTCGGTGCATCCTTTAAGCTCTCCTCACACATAGGAGACTTATTGGCCACAATAATATCCGCATCTTTTACCCGTTCTTTGACTTCTTCTATGGTAACCGTATTTTTGTAACAGGTTACATTGCCCAGCTCATAAAAGCAATCCACCGGGATGTCCGGTCCCACGCTGTTACGTTCCAGCACTACGATATTCATACTTCTTTTCCTTCCGACTGCAATATTATAATCCTTTATAAAATCTCTTCCAGTTTCTCTAAAAATGCTCTTTCGCCAAATGTATTCACTTTAAAAAGCATTCCCTGACTTCCTCCTGCCGTAATTGCAGAAAGCTGAACCGGGCCGTCTCCTACCTGAAACAAAGTCACGCTCAAACTAAGGCGATTGGATCCCATAACGCTGTATCGAAGTCGGAGGCCAAGCGGTCTTAGGAAGACAAGGGATTTGGTTCAACTCCTGGGCTCACAGAACGCCATGGCTACGACCCGACTTTGAAAGCTGAACCGGGCCGTCCCCTACCTGAAACAAAGTCACGCTCAAACTAAAGCGATTGGATCCCATAACGCTGTATCG
>JAZNBY010000153.1:0-15955 GCA_045587325.1 Lachnospiraceae bacterium
CGTACCGGTGCATAAATAATTAAGCTCGGATCACTTAACTTGCTCGGATCGAACGCTTCCGTGCGGATGCCTTCGCCTTCGGTAACAAATACACGATTTCTGCTGTTCTCACTTCTACCCATAATAAAATATGCGGTCACTTCATACTTTCCGTTCGGGGACTTACCGATAATAATACCTCTGCCCGGATAAGAATTGCTGGTCAGTTGCTTCTTTATGGATCTCATTTCCATACTGCTACCTCTTTCCTCGCCTTTTTGGCGTTCTATTATCAAAATCACTTTTATCATACCATTTCTTTTTCGTTTCGGCAATGTCCCTTTTTGAATTTTATGTAAAAATTTGTATGAAAAAAACTTGCATGGCTTATTAGCTATACTAATAAATCATACAAGTTTTTAATGAATCTCTATTCTTTGTTCTCTTCTATGCCTCTGGTCTTCCGGATTCCCTGTAAAATCACCTGGCGTTTCTGTCTCGCCTGTTCCTTATCTACCTCCGGAACACCCGGAAGCCGGTAATCGATTCCCAGTTCCTTATACTTAGAAACACCCATGGTATGGTACGGCAATACCTCCACCGCCTGCAAATTGGAAAAAGCTCCCAAATATTCCCCGAAGGAAAACAACTCCGTATCATCATCCGTATATCCCGGAACCAATACCCGGCGTATCCATACCGGTATCTGCCTTTTCTTCAATTTTTCCAAAAAAGAAAAAACTGTCTCGTTGGAATGTCCCGTAAGGTCTCTGTGAGCCTTATTATCCGTATGCTTGATATCAAGCAACACCAAATCCGTCACATCAAGGAGAGAATCATATTCTCCCGGAATGACTCCTGACGTATCAAGGCAAGTGTGAACCCTTTCCTCTTTGGCCCGTCGGAACAGCTCCGTCACAAACTCCGATTGAAGAAGCGGCTCTCCACCGGAAACTGTAATCCCACCGTTTTTATAATAGGACGCATTACGAAGAAACTTCTCAATCAGTTCCTCTGCCGTCATGAGCGTTCCCCTTTTTTCCGGCCAGGTATCCGGATTGTGACAGTAGGCGCACCGCATCGGGCACCCCTGCATAAAAACAACCATTCTGAGCCCCGGTCCGTCCACCGTTCCAAAACTCTCCACAGAATGAACCCATCCCTGCATTACATCACCTCATGGAATGTACGGGAAATCACCTCGTCCTGCTGCTCCTTGTTTAACTTGTTAAAATTCACCGCATAACCGGACACGCGAACGGTAAGCTGTGGATACTTTTCCGGATGCTTCTGCGCATCCAAAAGAGTCTCCCGATTCAGCACATTCACATTCAAATGGTGTCCGCCCTGCTCTACATATCCATCCAGCAACGCTACCAGATTATCAATTTGATTCAAATCTGCCATAGGTTTGCTCCTTTCTATTCCTCGAACTCCTGCTCAGCTCCTGTTACACTATCTGCCGGAGTACAGCATCCGTCATCAAACTCTACTGCAAAATCACCGGAAAGTACAATGCTTTCCTTGCCCAGTGCTCCCGGAATCACCGTAAAGGTATTGGAAATACCGTCCTGTGCATCGCGGAACGGAAGCTTGGATACGGAGGCCAGGGAGGCTACCGCACCATTCTTATCTCTTCCGTGCATCGGATTGGCTCCCGGTGCAAACGGCTGTCCCGCCTTTCTGCCGTCCGGCGTAGAACCGGTATTTTTACCATATACTACGTTGGAGGTAATGGTGAGAATAGACGTGGTCGGAATACCGCCGCGGTAAGTGTGGTTTCCCTTGATATACTGCATGAAAGTATGCACTACATCTCTTGCAATCTCATCCACGCGGTCGTCATCATTACCGTATTTCGGGAAATCGCCCTCTACTTCATAGTCAATGGCAACACCGTCAACGTCACGGATTACCTTAACCT
Organism: Lachnospiraceae bacterium; assembly: GCA_045587325.1. GTDB lineage: Bacteria > Bacillota > Clostridia > Lachnospirales > Lachnospiraceae > SIG307. Next base: position 1,904 of record JAZNBY010000153.1, read on the forward strand.
TCGCATACTTAATTGCAGAAAGAGAATCTGCTACCACAGACAATCCCGCAATACCGGTGGCAAACCATCTGGTTACCTTCTTGTCGTGCAAGGCCATCTGTAACTTCTCATAACAATATTTATCATGCATGAAATGAATAATATTTAATGTATTCACATACACTCTGGCCAGCCATTTCATCATCTCATTATACTTATGCATTACTTCATCATAATCCAGATACTCAGAAGTAATCGGACGATACTCCGGTGCTACCTGCTTCTTCGTAATCTCATCCACACCGCCGTTAATAGCATAGAGAAGACACTTTGCCAGATTGGCTCTTGCACCGAAGAACTGCATCTCCTTACCGATACGCATAGAAGATACGCAACAAGCAATGGCATAGTCATCCCCGTGGGTCACACGCATCAAGTCGTCATTTTCATACTGTACCGATGAGGAATCAATGGATACCGACGCACAGAACCGCTTAAAGGCCAGCGGAAGTCTGGTGGACCAAAGTACCGTCATATTCGGTTCCGGTGCCGCTCCCAGATTCTGCAGGGTATGCAGATAACGGAAGGACATTTTTGTAACAAGCGGACGACCATCGATACCGATACCGCCGATGGACTCCGTAACCCAGGTCGGGTCACCGGAGAACAATGCATTATATTCCGGAGTTCTGGCAAACTTCACAAGACGAAGCTTCATAATAAAATGATCCACAAACTCCTGTATCTCTTCTTCCGTAAATCTTCCTTCTGCAAGGTCTCTCTGGGCATAAATATCAAGGAAGGTAGAGGTACGTCCCAAAGACATAGCCGCACCGTTTTGCTCCTTTACCGCTGCCAGATAACCGAAATACAGCCACTGAATGGCTTCCTGCACATTGCTTGCCGGTCTGCCGATATCAAAGCCGTAAATCTCACCTAATTTCTTCAAATCCTTTAACGCCCGGATCTGCTCGGAAAGTTCCTCGCGGTCGCGGATAACGTCGGAATACATAATAGTACGGGTGGAATTCTTCTGATCTTCCTTATCCTCAATCAGACGGTCCACACCATACAATGCCACACGTCTGTAGTCGCCGATAATGCGGCCTCTTCCGTAGGCATCCGGAAGCCCCGTAATAATATGACTGGAGCGGCAGGCACGCATCTCCGGTGTATAAGCATCAAATACACCCGCATTGTGGGTCTTACGATGCACGGTGAAAAATTCTTCCACCTCCGGATCCAGAGTGTAACCATTGTCGCTGCAAGCCTTCGCCGCCATACGAATACCGCCGTAAGGCTGCAAGGAACGCTTAAACGGCTTGTCCGTCTGGAAGCCTACAATCTTCTCCATTGATTTATCTAAATAGCCCGGGCCATGGGACGTAATGGTAGAGATTACACTGGTATCCATATCCAATACTCCGCCTGCTTCCCGCTCTTTCTTTGACAGTTCCAATACCTGCTCCCACAGTGCCTTGGTGGCATCTGTCGGGCCTACCAGAAAGGATTCGTCCCCCTCGTAAGGGTTATAATTTTTCTGAATGAAGTCTCTTGTGTTGATCTCTCTCTCCCAAACACCCGATTTAAAACCTCTCCATTCTTCTCGCATCATGTTGCTCTCCTTTCGTCACGCATCGACTGCATTCGCACATTCTTAATGCGTCTATACTATACACTATTTTAAAACAAAAAGCAATCGTTCCGACCGAAAATTTTCCCGTTGGTAAAAGTTAAAATATTAACATTATTTTTTCTTTCCGAGAAGTTCTTTCCTGATGTAGGAAAAAGTGGCATCTTCCCCTTCTTCTGCCAGCATATACAACAGCTTCTCCAAAAGTGTCACAGTCTCCGGATGCATCATATACTTTCCTTCGCCTCTTTTATAATAGGTAAGAGGATCCTTCTCTGTATACTTTTCTTTGTTATATACTTTACTGGCGGCTACTCTGTCGCAAAACATCTCTAACACATAGGGCAGTGGCATCTTCATTCCTACCAGCTCACATTCCGCATCCTTTTTATAATCGATCCAATATTCATAATGATGCTTGTTTCTTCCCTTATGATGAAGCCATGCCGTAGCAACACCCTCTTTTTGACGCTGTACATTATTTGGACTGATATCACCCCTATAATACTTGACTCCTACCCAAAACTCCGCAGGAGAATATTTGGACAAATCATGCAACAGACCTCTTTTATACAGGCCCAGCTTAAAACAATGCTTCATTACCATGCGTTTATGCTTATTGATTGTATGAAGATGTCCGAAAAAACGACGCAGTCCGTTTGCCATTCCAGTGTCCTCTCATTTCCGAAAATAATACCACCTATTATAGAGTTTATGATTTTATTCGACTTATGTCAATGCAATAAAAAAAAGATGGCAAATTACACAAAGTATGATATACTATCATCAATGGCAATTTGCCCTTTTGCACAAGACCTTTTATCCCAAAGGCCCTGTCCTATTCGATTTTCGTATCAAAGGAGGCTTCTATGAGTATACAATACAGCTGTGATACCTGCAGCAACTTCCGTTATGACGATGATTATGAAGAATACGTCTGCATGGCAGGAGGAATGGACGAAGACGATTACTCCCGTCTCATGTCCGGCACCGTAAGAGAATGTCCGTATTATCACTTTGATAATGAATATGACATCGTCAAAAAACAGATGTAAGTATCTTACTCTTTGTATTCCCGGGTAAGCAAAGCACTGCATACTTCCGTCTGTATCACAGGGGTCGTCAGACCTCTTATTATTTTGCTTATCATCTTATCCTTTCTCTGGAGATTCCCTTTTGCCAGTCGGTACTCTTTTACAATCCGCATCAGTTCGTTCCGCCAGAGCAGATACAGTTTTTCTTCCGTGTTGTCCTTTAACGCCATGGATGCGCTTCTGACCAGTTCCATCACATAAGTTCCATCACCGGACTCATACACCTCATAAATCCCCCAATGCGCCGGCACTGTACGCAGTGCCTCTTCCACATGGTATGTCCCTACCACCAGATAGTTTTCATCAAAAAACTTCTCGTAATCCTTAATCTGTCGTGCCAGCCGCACAAAAGAATCCCGGTCACTTTTGATTTCCAGTCCGATTAACTTTGTCCTTGTCACCAAAAGCAGATCCGCACGGCTGTCCCCCATGGGAAACTCTTCCAAAATCCGTGTTTCCTCCTTTTTGCCGGAGAAGCCTGCATAGATTACCTTCCGGATATCACTGTCATTTAACTTATATTCTTCCATACTTCTCCGTCACCGCCTCTTTTGTTTCTGCTTTTCACCTGTCATCTTTCTAACTATACGTACTCCTATTGAGCTTCTTGCCGTTTCCGGTACTCCGCCAGCAGCAAATCCACCACTCTGCCGTAACTCTTTACGCCGTCTTCCTGTTCGTTGGCTTTCAAATACACATCATTTACCTTATCCGCCGCTTTGCTGATAATCGTATCACGATACTGATCCCAATATGCGCTATTGGCTCTAAAATCCCGTACTACACCCGGATGATACTTTGTCCATAATTCACTGTACAACGCACTATCCTGGCCCGCCAGTGCATTTCCCGCATACACCAATGCATGCATCACACCGCTGTACTGTACAATGGGTGATTCCGATACCATACAAGCCAGATAGGCAATATAATTAGCCTCTTCTTCTTTCATAAAACCGGCAATATGAGCCAACTCATGGGTCATGGTAGACGCAATGGAATAATCCGGAATGTGGGTATTCACGTTTGCCTCCATAGTCCAACAGGTAAAAATGCCGGTGAGCTCCATTTTGGAAAACCACTCGGACACACTGATGCTCTTCGGTTTCGGAAAATATCGATCAAACAACGGAAGCTCCTTTGCAAGCCCTTTATAAGAATCTCTTGCAAGTTTTGCCAACTCTCTCTTTGAAAACGGCAGCGTAAACACACCTTCTTCATTCTCGTACATGACCAGCTGCTCCCGCAACTCAGATGCCTGTTCCGCCAGTTCATCACATAATGCCGCCAGTTCTTCCTTGGAAGAATCCTGCACCGTCAGTCCCTTATACTCCGCAACCGACGCCCGGTGATAATTCACCCCGCAGCCTACCACGTAAACAAAATAAACCACGGAAATCACACAACCTACATTTAAAATTGCCAGCATTCCCCGTTCAAACCGTGCCTCTTTCTTCTTAATCATATGTACAATAAATCTTATAAGAAGAAACAGACCAAGAACCGGAGCCACAAACACCGTGCACTCTGCCAAAGAAAACGGGAACAGTCCCGTCACCCGTGCCACAATGACTGACAGTACCTGATACACCCTCTTCGCCATGATCTCTTCCGCAAAAAACACATTTCTTTTTGCTACAAATAAGGTCAGCCATGCAACCGGCAGTAACACCAGCAACCAGATTCGCTTTTTCTTTATTACTTCCAAAATCCTTCCTCCTAACGTAGACTCCTTCCATAACTATATCATATTGCTGTGACGATTTCATGTCATTTTCAAAAAACCTTCTCTTTTCTTTTTTGGTGGTTTGTGTTACCATACTTTTAGGAACTGCGAAAGGAGCATTCATTATGAATCTATATACCGAACGTATTGAAGCACTGCGCTTATTTATGAAGCAGAATCACTTAGATGTCTATTATATTCCAACCGCCGATTATCACGGCTCCGAGTATCTGGATGATCACTTCAAACTCCGTACCTATTTATCCGGGTTTACCGGTTCTGCCGGTACGCTGTTTGTTACCCTGACGGAAGCCGGGCTGTTTACCGACGGCCGTTACTTTATTCAGGCGGAGCAGGAATTGCTTGGCAGCGGAATTACCTTGTACCGTAGCGGTATGGACGGAGTTCCGACACCGGAAGAAAAATTAAAGGAACTGTTGGCAGAGGGGGGAACCTTAGGCTTTGACGGCCGGTTACTTTCCTATTCCTTTTTGATGCAGTTAAAGGAATCCTTACCGGACAATGCCGTTATCCGTCATGATGTTCCGTTTCCGGATACCCTTTGGCCGGACCGTCCGGGCTTATCCTGTCGCCCTGCGTTTCGCTTAGAGAACTGTTACGCCGGCGAATCCACGGCGGATAAGTTAAAAAAGGTGCGGGAAGGCATGAAAAAAGTTCGCCCGGATGCCTATTACCGCCAGGAGTGCACGGAACAGTTCAAGAAAGGCACCGATTATACGGCAGACGTTTTTTTACTCACCTCTCTGGATGAAATCGCTTGGTTATTTAACCTCCGTGGAAATGACATACAACACAATCCGGTGGTTCTTTCCTATGCCATGATTACAGATTCCAAAGCTTTTTTATATGTGAATCCGGCTACTCTTTCCGACGAAACCAAGGCTTCCTTGGAGAAAGATGATATTCTCCTTCGTCCGTACAATGCCATCTATGAGGATGCAACCAAACTTCGGGCGTGTCCTGTTCTTCTGGATGCAAAACGGGTAAACTGTGCTCTCGTTCAGGCCCTTCCGAAGGATTGTACGATTTTGGATGCCCCTGGACCGATTCTTCTTGCAAAAGCAATCAAGAACGAAACCGAGCAGCGCAACCTGGCAAAGGCTCATATTAAGGACGGTATCGCCGTTACCAAGTTCATGTACTGGTTAAAGAACACGGTGGGCAAGGAAGACATTACTGAGATTTCTGCTGCGGACTATCTGCTTTCCTTACGTAAAGAGCAGGAAGGCTTTATTGAACCAAGCTTTGAAACTATTTCCGCCTACAATGAAAATGCAGCCATGATGCATTACTCTGCGGACGAAAAAAATGCCGCTCACTTAAAACCGCAAGGTTTCCTCCTGGTGGACTCCGGCGGACAGTATTACGAAGGTACCACGGATATTACCCGTACCTATGTCTTAGGTGACCTTCCTTACGAATGGAAGCAGCACTACACCGCCGTTCTTCGGGGTATGTTAGCCTTATCCGACGCCAAGTTTTTACATGGATGTCGCGGTATCAACTTAGACATCCTGGCCAGAGGCCCTCTTTGGCAAATGGGACTGGATTACCGTTGCGGAACCGGCCACGGCGTCGGCTATTTGCTTAATGTTCACGAAGCACCGAATGGTTTCCGTTGGCGCATTGTTCCAGAACGGAATGACAGTTGCATCTTAGAAGAAGGCATGGTCACCACCAACGAGCCGGGTGTTTATGTAGAAGGCAGCCACGGTATCCGCATTGAGAACGAACTGCTTTGCAAAAAGGGAGAAAAGAACGAATACGGTCAGTATATGTACTTTGAAACACTTACCATGGCCCCGATTGATTTGGAGGCGGTACTTCCGGAAGAAATGACCGAACATGAGAAGCAGATATTAAACAATTATCACAAGATGGTCTATCATACCCTGCTTCCGTATATGAATAAAGAAGAAGGCGAATGGCTGGCCAAAGTAACAAAAGCCATCTAAAAATCGATTACAACAAAACAAGAGCCAAACACTGATTAGTTGTTTGGCTCTTTCTTTTCATATTCTATTCAATTATGCATTTAACTTTTCTTCCGGCTTATTGTAGTAAGGCTTGTTGGAAATATCAAGCAACAACGCCACTACCGCAACCACAACCAGCACGACATAAGCAATTGCCGTAAGAATCGCGCCAATGTCCCACTTGGAAACACCCTCCAAACCGGAAATCATCATCATCAAGATTCCGAAACAAGCATTACCAACACCTGCCGATGCAATCATAACAACGGACGGAACCAATGATGCGGAAGAACGGAACTTCATTACTGCTACCCAGAATGCCAAAAATGCAATTACTGTCAATCCTAGTAAGATCAGCGATACAACAAAACTTCCGCCTTCTAATAACTTAATCGACTTTACAAAGGACAAGGATGCTTCCTTCTCACCCTCTACCTTTACAAAAGGAAGAAGGAATCCCAGTAACACACCTAACAATCCGAATACAGACACCCAGCCGACTAACTTAACTACTTTTGCTTTCATACTACTTACCTCTTTATTCTGCCTTTTCTGCCGGAGCGGACTTCACAAAGGAAGCTCCCACAGCAATCAATGCTCCCACAATCTGAAGTAAATATGCTACTCCAATGATGTATACACCAAGGCTCGCCTTCATATCCGTAAGTCTGTTTATGTAAACATGATTTGCCGGATTTGCAATCAATTCATTGTAAACAAATAATGCGCACAGAACACCTACAAGAATAGCACCGAACAAAATCGCTCCTGTGAAAGGCTTCGGAGACACCTTATATACAACAGCCAGGTAAATAGTCGCAAGAAGTACAATTACCATAACCACCAATGCGATAGCAACAAGTGCGCTACCGTCGGAAGAAAACAAATCACCGAATGACAACCAATCCCAGTCAAAGACACTCTTTAATTCTTTTTCACTCCAGCCATCATAGCGATACATTCCTGCCGGCGGAAAAATAAACCCAACCAAAGCACAAAGCACACCAATAATTGCGAACCACTCCGCTACCTTTGCCAATACTTTTTTCATATGCCCTACCTCATCTTCTATTCTATCTTAGGATTACATCTGCACAGTTTTTGCTTTCTTTCCAAGGAACTCCAGTGCCAATGCAAATGCAGCAACAGCAACATTCACTACAAATGCAGCTAAAAGAACAAACGCACCCAAGCCCATCTTTGCTCCGATACTGCTCATAAGTGTGATTACCTTTACAAAACAAGCCACCTGAATCAAAGCGGTACCTACCATGATAATCTCAGACTTAAGAGTTGTCTCAGAATTATATGTATATGCCAAAAATACAAATACCAAAAGTGCGATGCTTACAAAACCAAGCCACATGTACGGGCTGCTGGCAAACTCCGGTGAACCCAGGACCTTCTTCGGACCTTTCAATGTATATCCACCAAATGTTACTACAGTTTCTGCATCAATACTACCGTACTTAAGCAAGCCCGGGCCCGGGTTGGAAAACGGCCAAAAACCTGCCATAAGAACAAGTAAACTACTGATGGTACCCGTTAAACGTACATAAGAACTATATTTTTCCTTCATGATAATTCTCCTTCTCCTGTTATCATTAAAACTTTATCTTAACATATCTATTATACTACACGACATGTCAAAATGCAACGAATATTTTACTTTCCTTCACGAATTTCCAAATAAGATTTTACAATCTTCACACAGGTCTCGTAATCCATATTCCCTGTATTCAGACACATGTCGTAATTGCCTGCATCCGTCCAGTTTCTCCCGGTGTAATACTTGTAATAGGATGCACGACGCTTATCAATGGCAAGGATCTGCTTTTCCACATCTTTGTCATTTCCCTGCAAATGCCCCTTGGCACGCTTTACGCAATCTGCAATCGGGGCATGGATATACAAACGCAATACATTCGGCATATCCTTTAAAACATAATCCGCACACCTGCCCACGATAATGCATGGTCCCTCTGCCGCTAAATCCTTTATCACCTTTGCCTGATATGCAAACAGGTTGTCGTTAGATACAAAGTCTTCCCTGTCCGGCGGAATCAATTCCCCGTTGTATTCCTTTCTGGCAATTTTAAACAACAGACTCTTTTTCAGCGTCTCATCCGCCTTAGCAAACAACTCCTCGTTAATGCCGCTTTCATCGGATGCAAGACGCATCAGTTCCCTGTCATAATACGGAATATTAAATTCTCTGGCTAACATCATACCAATGGTACGCCCACCGCTTCCGTATCCTCTAGCAATCGTAATTACATAATTTTCCATCGCCTTCTCCTTTCCGGATTACGCTCCCAAGTATGCTTTTCTTACGGAGTCATCATTTAACAAATCCTTTGCATCCGCTGTCATGACCACCTTACCGGTTTCAAGAACATATCCCCGATGAGCAATGGAAAGTGCCATCTGGGCATTCTGCTCTACCAGAAGAATGGTAACACCTGCTTTATTTAACGACTCGATAATCTTAAATATCTCTTCTACGAGAATCGGTGCCAGACCCATGGACGGCTCATCAAGCATAAGCAGTCTTGGGTTAGACATCATGGCACGTCCCATGGCAAGCATCTGCTGCTCACCGCCGGAAAGAGTGCCTGCCACCTGGCTTCTACGCTCTTTTAACCGCGGGAAGTGTTCGAATACCACTTCCAGATTACTTGCGATGGTAGACTTCGGCTGGGTAAAGGCACCCATCTCCAGATTTTCCATAACGGACATCTGTAAAAATACGCGACGCCCCTCCGGCACTTGCGCCAGGCCCTGACTTACAATCTTATGGGCCGGAATCTGGCGAAGCTCATTGCCTTCAAACAGAATAGAACCGGTGGTACTCTTTAACAGTCCGGAAACCGTCTGCAAAATCGTTGTCTTGCCGGCACCATTCGCGCCGATGAGAGAAATAATCTCTCCTTCGTTTACATGGAAGCTGATATCCTTTACCGCATGGATACTGCCATAAAACACATTGATATTGTTTACTTCAAGCATTGCCATGGCTTAGTCCTCCTTCTTCTTTCCCAGATATGCCTCGATAACCGTCGGATCTGCCTGAATCTCCTCCGGGGTACCCTTTGCGATAATCCGGCCGAAATTCAGCACTGCAATACCTTCACAAATTCCCATAACCAGGTTCATATCGTGCTCGATTAAAAGAATCGCTATCTGGAAGGTATCACGGATCTTTCGGATATTTTCCATGAGTTCCGCAGTCTCCGAAGGATTCATGCCCGCTGCCGGCTCGTCAAGAAGCAACAACTTCGGGTTGGTAGCCAGTGCACGTACAATCTCCAAACGACGTTGTGCACCATACGGAAGATTGCCTGCCTTGTACTCCGCCATATCCTCCATATTGAAAATGGAAAGTAACTCCATTGCTCTTTCATGAGCTTTTTTCTCTTCCTTCCAGTAAGACGGCAAACGAAGAACGCCGCTTACGGTGGAATACTTCATCTGGTTGCGAAGACCGATTTTTACATTCTCTTCTACCGTAAGTTTATCAAACAGACGGATATTCTGGAACGTACGGGCAATACCTGCTTTGTTCACCTGCATGGTATTCATACCGTTGGTGTCCTTGCCGTCTAACAAAATCGTTCCTCTGGTAGGCTGATATACCTTGGTGAGAAGATTGAACACGGTGGTTTTACCGGCACCGTTCGGTCCGATAAGTCCCGCAATCTCCGTCGCGCCTACCGTCAAGTTAAAATCATCTACCGCCACAAGACCGCCGAAGGTGATTCCCAAATGGCTGCATTCCAACACCGGACGCTTTCCAAGGTCACGTTCCGGAAGAATGGTCTCATCTACAACTTTAAGAATACGTGTCTTATCCATTTGCGTTTTCCTCCTTCTTCGTCTTCTTCACTTTTTTCGACTTTCTCATAAAAGGCTTCTTGATCACATTGAAAACAGCCTTAAAGAAGTTCTTGATTTTCCCGAATACAAACCGGAAGAACTTCTTGAACTTTCCAAGCAGGAATGCTATGAGATTCTTTACCTTCTCGTTGTTGGTTCCGATCATAACGAGAATCAATACAATCGCATATACCAGCATACGATAGTCGCTGAACTGGCGTAACAACTCCGGAAGAAGGGTCAAAAGCGCTGCCGCAATCAAAGACCCACGCATACTTCCGAGACCGCCCAATACAACGAATACCAAAATAAGAATGGAGGTATTGAAATCAAACTTCGTCGGTGCTACTGTAGAGAAGTTGTGAGCAAAAATACATCCGGCCATACCCGCCATCCCTGCGGAAACGGAAAATACCAGTAACTTATACTTTGTAACATTGATACCTACAGACTCCGCCGCAATACGGTTATCACGCAGTGCCATAATTGCACGGCCGGTACGGCTCTGAATCAGGTTAAAAATAACAATCAAACAAATAAACAATACAATGAATGCAAAGGTAAAGGTGGAAATCTTACGGATACCGGAAGCTCCCATGGAACCGCTGATAATCAATCTTCCGCCCTCTGCAAGCTTCGGCTTGTCAATTAACGCAAACCGCAGATTTCCATTCTCGATACCTACGTATAATACATTCACAACACTCTTAATAATCTGACCGAAGGCCAAGGTTACAATCGCTAGGTAGTCGCCTCTCAAACGAAGAACCGGAATACCGATGACAAGACCCGCAAAGGCTGCCAGGAGACCTCCGATCAGCACTCCAACCAGCAGGCAAAGTGCCTCGGACTTTATGGAATCCTGCAACAACTTGGTCACCACAACACCGCTGAATGCACCTACACTCATAAACCCGGCATGACCAAGACTTAGTTCTCCGAGAACACCTACTACCAGATTCAAGGAAACCGCCATCAGCATATAGGCACAAATCGGTACCAACTGGCCGTTAATCAGATAGGAGGTAAATCCACCTTCTTTTAAAACAACAACCAGTACATATACAAAAAGCAGGCCGCCCATTGTGATAAAATTCTTTTTCGTTGTTTTGTTCAATGCTTTCATCCGGCTCACCTCACACTTTCTCACTGATCTTCTTTCCGAGAAGACCCGTCGGTTTCACAAGCAATACAACTATCAATATTGCAAATACAATAGCATCCGCAAGTTCCATAGAAATGTATGCCTTTGCGAAATTCTCGATAATACCGAGCAGAATACCGCCGACAAAAGCGCCCGGAATGGAACCGATACCGCCGAATACCGCTGCCGTAAATGCCTTAATACCCGGCAGGGAACCGATCGTCGGTGTAACGTTCGGAACTGCGGAGCAGAACAGAACACCCGCCACTGCCGCCAGTGCGGAACCGATGGCAAAGGTAATGGAAATGGTGGTATTTACATTGATACCCATCAGCTGTGCTGCCCCCTTATCCTCGGAACATGCACGCATTGCCTTACCCATCTTTGATTTTCCTGTAAACAAGGTAAGAGCCACCATAATTACAATACAGGTAGCAACCGTTACAACAGTGGTGTACGGAATATGCAGACTCTCCGTAATCTCAAGACTGCCGGTACCTACCACAGACTCAAACACCTTCGGATTGGAGGTCCAAAGAAGCTGTGCCGCATTCTGTAAGAAATAACTCATACCGATGGCCGTAATCAATACCGCCAAAGAAGTAGCTTGTCTTAACGGCTTATAGGCCAGACGCTCGATTACAATGCCGAGAACGGTACAAACAAGCATAGATAACAAAATGCCCACTATCGCCGGCATGTTATATCGGCTGGTAGCAAAGAAGCAAATATACGCACCCACCATGATAACATCACCGTGGGCAAAATTTAACATCTTTGCAATACCGTAAACCATGGTGTATCCCAGCGCAATAATCGCATAAATACTACCCAGGCTGATTCCGCTGATCAGATTCGACAGAAATTCCATACACTGCACCTCAATTTCTATAAATTGGCTTCCTCTCCGATACGGATAACACAAGGAAAAACCCACTATATTTTACCACACTAACGCAAAAAAAGCAATGCAAAAAACAGTGACCTCCGAAAAAGGAAGTCACTGTTTCAAATATGCATTATTCTATGTTGTCACGATTAGTCAAGACCCACGTAAACGCCATCCTTAATAATCATACCCTTCGGGCTCTTGCTTACTTCACCCTTTGCATTCCAAGTCATGCCGTTACCGGTCAAACCGTCAAAGCTCATGGTGGTAAACTGCTCAATCATAATGTCACAAATCTCTTCCGCGGACATATCCGGGGTAACCTTACCATTTACACATGCCTCATAGATTGCGTATACACAGTCGTATGCATCTGCTGCGAACTGGTTCGGAACCTCACCGTACTTATCCTGATACTTGGTTACGAAGTTCACAGTCTTCTCATCCTTTGCATCGGCAGAGAACGGAGTTAAAAGCATTACGCCTTCTGCTAAGGAAGTATCAAAGCCCTCAAGTGTAAGAATACCATCCATACCGTCCACACCGAAGAACTTCGGAGCAAAGCCTATGTTCTTTGCCTGCTGTAAAATTAAAGCAGCAGCTCCGTAGTACATCGGAAGGAACACAAGATCAGCACCTGCATTCTTCGCAGCATTTAACTGTACGGAGAAATCGGTCTGGCTCTCAGTGGTAAACGTAGTAGTAGATACTACATTGATACCCAATGCATTTGCTCTGTCAATAAAGGTATCATAGATACCGGTAGAATAAACGTCGTCATTCTTGTAGATAATTGCAATCTTGGTACCAAGCTGCTTATCCTTGATGTACTGTGCGGAAGCGGAACCCTGGTTCGGGTCGGAGAAACACATCTGGAACATGTTATCCTTATCCAGTGTAACATCCGTGGAGGATGCAGACGGGGTCAATGCAAAAATACGATCCGCATAGGTCTCTGCAGCGGTTGCCACACACGGAGAAGAAGTAACGGAGCCAAGGGAAATCTGTACGCCCCAGTCCTTTAATGCATTGTATGCATTTACTGCCTTCTCAGCATCATGGGTATCATCTTCATACTTTAACTCGAACTTTAAATCGCTCAGTTCATTAATCTCTTCCAGTGCAATTTCAGCACCACGCTTAGCAGCGATACCGTAAACGGATGCATCGCCGGTGAGCGGACCGGTTCCACCGATTTTAATTACGTCGGAAGAAGACTCTTTCTTGCCGCATCCTGCAAATACAGAAAGCATCATTGCAGAAATAAGGCCGAAACATACTACCTTTTTCATCTTTTTCATAATCTCTCTCCTTTTTATGTAGAACTACATAGTTTCAGTTGCTTATGCAACTTGAAATTATACTACTCCCTTTTATAGGAATTTGTCAACTGTTTTTGCATTGAACCCCACGCTTCCACGTAGGCTTTTAAGCCGCGAGACTTCGATTCCGCTTCGCTCCATCTCAGTCACGGGCTCCGAAAGAAGACACTGTCTCACGTTAGCTTTTAAGCCGTGAATCTAGCCGGCTGCTTTCGCAACCGGCTAAAGTCGGAGGCCAAGCGGTCTTAGGAAGACAAGGATTTGGTTCAACTCCTTGGCCCACAGAACGACATGGCTACGATCCGACTTTCAGTCACGGGCTCCGAAAGAAGACACTGTCTCACGTTAGCTTTTAAGCCGTGAATCTAGCCGGCTGCTTTCGCAACCGGCTA
>JAZNBY010000154.1:0-4449 GCA_045587325.1 Lachnospiraceae bacterium
GTCCGCACGCTTTGCAGCCACCTTGAACGTAAAGTTCTTCTGCGGATACATTTCCTCCACAAAATCACCGGTTGCCTGCTTTACGGTTTCCCAGTCCGTGGTCTCCACTACCTTTACCGGACAAAAACCGGTGACACCGAAGACACGACCCAATGCTTCTATGGTATCCTCGTAATCGTATCCCTTCGGACACTCCACAAAAATTCTTCCCTGCTCACGCACAACCGTATAATCACCCAGCGGACGCAAACTATCCATAATTCTGTTCTTTAATGCATTTTCAAAAATGTGACGGTTATTTCCCTTTAATCCGATTTCACCGTACTTTACCAAAAAAGCCTGATACATATCCTATCCTCCAAACTTTGTTCCGCCCTCCGGCGAATACTTTTATACACTACTTTCGTCGTTCTATTTCCGCCAAAATCTGCGTAACTGCGGCAATAACTCCTTTAATACCCCCAAGGTGTACTCCAATTCCTCTTTCGTTGTATCCTTACAAAAACTGAACCGCACCGTCGCGTCCAATAATTCTTTCTTCACATCAATTGCTTTTAATGTTCCGCTGACTGCGGGATGATTGGAAGAACATGCGGAACCGGATGATACATAAATCCCCTTCTCTTCCAATGCATGCAGTAACACCTCACTGCGCACCCCTGCAAAGCCTACACTCATAATGTGAGGTGCGGTTTTTCTCAGTCTCTCCTCTCGCACGGAAGCTTCCACCGGCGAACCGTCCTTGTTATCTACCAGATGCACTGTCACATCCTGAATCTCCGAAAGACCTTCCGCAAACTGCTTCTTTAACTCAAACAAATGCTCCTGTAAGCCTTCCACGTCCTTGCAGGCAAGCTCTGCCGCCAGACCGAGACCCGCAACTCCCGGAACATTTTCCGTGCCGGAGCGCATGCCCTTTTGCTGACCGCCGCCAAACAGAAGCGGCTTTATCTTCGTTTTCTCTTTTACATATAAAAATCCGCAGCCCTTCGGTCCGTGAAGCTTATGGGCACTGACGGAAAGCAAATCGATATTCTGACGTTTCGGATAAATCCGGAACTTGCCGTAGGCCTGGATGGCATCCACATGGAACAGGATGGCCGGGTTATATTCCTTTACCACCGCACCCAATGCCGCAATGTCCTGCACCGCACCTACTTCATTATTCACCGCCATTACCGACACTAAAATTGTATCTTCACACAAAGCCTCCTTTAAGGCTTCTGCCGTAACGACACCTTCCGGACCCGGTGTCAGATAGGTTACTCGAAACCCCATCTCTTCCAGGATAAACATAGGCTCGTACACCGACGGATGCTCGAAAGAAGTGGTAATAATGTGCATTCCGCTGCGTTTATTGGCCATTGCCGTACCGATTAATGCCATATTATTGGACTCGGTACCGCCGGAGGTAAAGAAAATCTCTTCCGGCTTACACTTTAAGGTAGCTGCAATCTGCTCCTTTGCCGTCTTGATATAACGTTCCGCTTCCATGCCTTTTTTGTGACGGGAAGAAGGATTTCCGAAATCCTCCCGATACACCCGTTCCATTAAAGTAAGCACTTCGTCATTTATTTTTGTCGTTGCCGAATTATCCAAATACGCTTCCATGAAATCTCCTATTTCTCCGTACACTCAATTGCCAGCATCAGCATGGACAACATGGCAAGGCCCGCCGTCTCTGTCCGCAGAATACGCTTCCCTAAGGACAGACAGTCCGCACCCTGTGCCACCACCTGCGCCACTTCCTCCTCCGTAAAACCACCTTCCGGTCCTACAAAGATGCCGATGCTTCCTTTCTTTCCTGCTCCTTTTAGACACTCTGCCGTAGGCTTCATGCCCTCCGCATTTTCATACAGAATTACATTATAGTCGAAATCGGCCATAGACGCAAGGGCTTCTTTCCAGGTATGTATGGTCGCAATCTCAGGGATCACGCCTCTGCCGGACTGCTTTGCGGCACTTTCCGCAATCGCCTGCCATCTGGTCAGCTTCTTCTCTTCCTTACCACCTTCCGTCTTTACGATGGTACGCTTCGTTACCACCGGTACCACCTTGGCTGCCCCCAGTTCCACCGCCTTTTGAATAATCAGTTCCATCTTGTCCTTCTTTGGCAGTCCCTGAAACAACACTAGCTGGACCGGAAGTTCCGTGTCTGAGATTTTTTCTTCCAACACCGTAGCCATAAGACTACGGTCTTTGCTTCCCGCAAGCTCGCACAAATAATCCGTGCCTGCTCCGTCACACAAAATAAACTTCTCACCGTTCTTCATCCGGAGTACATTTTTGATGTGATTTACATCTTCCCCGATAATTTCGATGACATCCCCCTGCCTTTGGGACGGTTCGATATAAAAACGATACATAGGTTGCCCTTTCCGCTACTTCGCTACGATAGATACCCAGTCGCCCTGGGTTACCACTTCCACAATCTCAAATCCGTTTTCATGAAGTGCCGCTTCCACTGCTTCCTGCTTCATGTTAATGATACCGGAGCTGATAAACAATGCTCCCGGCTTCATAAACTCTCTTACCACACCGGACAAAGGTATAATAACGTCTGCCAGAATATTGGCCACTACAATATCATATTTTTCAAGGCCTATCGCTTCTCGTAAAGCTCTGTCTCCGATGACATTGCCGTCCGACACCTCAATAATGCCGGACTCTCCGGTAAATACCGGCAATCCGTTCTCTGCCTTTTCACAGACCTTCGCGGTGAGCTTATTTACTGACCCATTCTCTACCGTTACCCCTACCGCAATCGGGTCAATATCCACCGCTGCCGCGTATCCTGCACCCAGCAACATGGAAATGATGGACAAAATACCGCTGCCGCAGCCCACGTCAAATACCGTATCTCCGTCCTTCAGATATTTTTTCAGATTCCAGATACAAAGCTTCGTGGTCTCATGGGCGCCGGTACCGAAAGCGGTTCCCGGGTCGATTTCCACCACAAGGTCATCTTCTTTCTTTTCCGTCAATGTCTCCCAGGTCGGCTTAATGACAATGGTATCATCCACACGGAACGGCTTAAAAAATTCCTTCCAGTTGTTAATCCAGTCCTTGTCCTCTGTTTCGGATATGGTAAGGAGCCCGCTTCCCACATCTACAAATTCGCGAAGCTCCGAAAGTTCTACCGCAATGTTGGCCTTCATCTCATCGATATTGGTATCCGGCTCCAAGTAGAAGCTGACTACCGCAGTGCCGTCATCCTCCGGCAACTCCGGCAAAATATCAATAAACATTTTCTTCTTGTCTTCTTCGGAAAGAGGAACAAAATCCGATATCTCGATGCCTTCCACACCCATATCATCTAAAATGGAGCTGACCAAATCTACCGCTTCCGTTGTCGTCTTTAATTCCATTTTAATCCACTTCATCGCTTTCTCCTTTTCAAAACGCACAAGAAGGTAGGGCTACCAAAAGCAGTCCTACCTTTACCTTATCTACTTTCCGAAAAATTTCTTTTTCGAACCTTTTCCACCGGTCTTTTCCGGTGCACTTCCGTCTCTCTCTCCGGAGGCTTCCGCATACTTTTCCAAGGCTTCCTTCTGTTCCGAAGTAAGCTTAGACGGCACCTGCACCACCAGAGTAACGTAATGGTCACCCCGGACATCCTTGTTACGGAGGGTCGGAACGCCTTTACCCTTTAATCGAATCTGGGTATCGGTCTGGGTACCTGGCTTTACGGCATACAATACATCACCGTCTACGGTGCTGATACGTACATCACCGCCCAATGCCGCTTTCGTAAAGGACATCGGTGCAGTGGAAAAGATATCATAATCCTGACGCTTAAATACCGGATGAGAACTTACGGATACCTCTACCAGAAGGTCGCCCTGTTCGCCGCCGTTCACGCCCGGCTCACCTTTTCCGCGAAGACGAATGCTCTGTCCGTGATCAATGCCCGCCGGAACCGACACCTGTATCTTCTTTCGTCTGGATACATAGCCGCTACCATAACAATCGGTACATTTTTCCTTTATAATCTTACCGGCACCGCGACAATCAGGACAAGCCTGTACATTACGAACCATGCCGAATAAACACTGCTGGGTATATACCACCTGGCCCTTACCGCCACACTTACCACAGGTCTCACTCTGGGTACCCGGCTTTGCACCGCTGCCGCTACAGGTATCACACTTCTCTTTTAAATTTAACTCCAGTTCCTTTTCGGTACCGAATACCGCCTCATTAAAGGTAATACGAATACCGGTACGGACATTGGCACCCTTTTGCGGTCCGGTGTTACCTCTGTTACGTCTTCCGCCGCCAAACAAATCACCGAAAATGTCACCAAAAATATCCCCCATGTCCATGCCGGAGAAATCGAAGCCGCCGGCTCCGCCGCCACCGCCCTGTTCAAAGGCCGCATGACCGAACTGGTCGTACTGTCTTCTCTTGTCCGCATCACTTAAAATCGCATACGCTTCGGAAGCC
>JAZNBY010000155.1:0-2877 GCA_045587325.1 Lachnospiraceae bacterium
TCTTTGCCACGATGTCAATGAGTTCCTTTGTAAATTCTTCTCTGCTCATAAATTTAGTTCTCCTTTACAATTTTCTCTGCTGCATCTCAGAACCAAAAGTTCTTTTAAGTTACCTTATATGATAGACCGTAACAGGAAAAAAATAACAAAAAGTGGTTCGAGGGCAAAAAAATCTATAATAATCTGTTTGAAGGATTATAGAAAAAAAGAGCAAAATTGTCGGTGGGAGTGTGCTTATTAACAGTGAATAGCGTGTAGTAGAGCATCATACACATTAGTGAGAATGTGATGTGGTGACAAGATGGTAAAAGGGATTTATCAAGAGGGAATATCTGATTACATAAGAACGATAGACGACTTTTTCTATTTGGTAGTTCCGGAAGGAGTATACCGAATAAGAGAGTATGAGTTTGCAGAATGTGAGAAATTGTATATGGTAAAATTGCCGTTATCATTGGTGCGATTGGAAAGAGGAGCTTTCAAAAATTGTGTTGCATTGAGGTATGTTATCTGCAATAATTATTGCTGTAAGGTAGAAGAGGAGGTATTTGATGGTTGTGAGGGGTTGATACGTACAGGAAATCTGTTCTGATTTATGTTTTGTACCCCAAGGGCTAGATTGCAAGACGAATGAAAAATACGAAAAAGTGCTTAAAATAAGGGTTTTCTTGTGTTTAGGTTTTGTGTCCTGATGGTGAGATGGCAGCTTCCATGCGTTATCTTTCCCAACGGTACGCTATGCCGTACCGGGAAGTGGCAGGTACACTTACGGATATCGGTACCGAGGAACTGGCACACATGGAAATCGTTTCCGCTATTATCCATCAGCTGACCAAGGATTTGACACCGGAGGAAATCGCAGCTTCCGGTTTTGACAAATACTATGTGGATCACACCCTGGGACTTTGGCCGCAGGCAGCGGGCGGAGTACCGTTCACCTCTACGTTCTTCCAGTCCAAGGGAGACCCGATTACGGATTTGACCGAGGATATGGCAGCGGAGCAGAAGGCCCGTACCACCTACGATAACATTCTTCGTTTGGTACACGATCATGATGTATGTGACCCGATTCGTTATCTTCGTGAGCGGGAAATCGTGCATTTCCAGAGGTTCGGCGAGAGTCTTCGTATCGTACAGGATAATCTGGATTCTAAGAATTTCTATGCCATCAATCCGGCTTTTCTGGCGGATAAGGCGAGATAATGAGGCAGGTAGATGGGGCATGAAGGGATTCATGCCCTGTTTCTGTATCCTGATATTTGTTTTTGCAGAATATGAACTGCATCTTGGTCAAAATGTAAATGGAAAAAAAGTGTAGAAAAATTGCCAGAAGTATTGCAAGGTACCGAAGAATCCTTTATAATGGTAAACAGGGTTACATAGCGGACCGGGCAGATGGACGAGGCCACGCTTCCATGTAATCGAACGTATTTCAAATATAGCATAGGAAGAGGAGGATTTTTATGAACGAAAATCAAAATCAGGAATTTAATGAAGAGGCATGGCAGGACACCCCATATGTTTCTGAACGTCATACTGCGGTAGATTCCCAGGAACTCATGTCTAAGGTGGCTACAAAGTCGCTTACGGTTACATTTGTCGGTTTGATTATTACCACCATTGTGGCATTTCTTATCAGTTCAAATGTTGGCTTTATGCTCGAGATGGTATGGTCGGGCGCCTATACGTTTTTTATTATTGCGGAGCTGGTAGTGGTATTTGTAAATAGCTGGGCAATTTCAAAGAAGAAAATCGGTTTGGCAGCGGTATTATTCGGAGCGTATTCTATTATAAACGGAATTACCCTTTCTGTAGTGTTCTTTGCGTATGAAATAGGTACTGTACAGGATGCATTTTTAATGACTGCTATTGTGTTCGGTGTAATGGCTGCATATGGTTACTTTACGAAGAAGGACTTAAGCTCCATCGGTTCTGTTTGTACTATGGCGCTTCTCGGCGTGATTGTAGTAAGCCTGCTGAATGCATTTGTTTTCAAGAGCTCGGGTATGGATTTGATGTTGGATTATGTCGTAGTGTTGCTTTTTGTTGGAATTACGGCATTCGATATGTACCGTATGAAGCAGATGGCACTGGCCGGTGGCGAGGAGGAAGTGAATCGTATCGCATTGTTTACCGGAATGCAGTTGTATCTGGATTTCATTAATATTTTCCTTCGCCTGATTCGTATTATGGGAAGAAACTCCAGAAATTAGTTTGGTGCCTGATACCCTGTAAAATCGATGTGGGGTGCATAAGGACAAAGAATAAGGTGTTGTTGCACGTGAGGAATTCATGGTGTGACAACACCTTTTTGTGCGATTCTTTGTGATACTGGGAATAAAAATACTGCCGTAGCTACGACTGTAATCGTAACTGCGGCAGTATCCAATAGATTCAGTTAGAATATTCGCGGCTTATGCGAACGGATTCTCGGTCGGATATAACATACCCTTCGGCTGGTTGAACTTCACTTCTTCAACACCGAGATACTTGAATACCTCGAAGAGAGCCTTTCCGAAGTGACCGAATGCTACTGCACCATGGTGCGGGTAGTTTCTCTCGATCAATACGTGACGGTAGAAACGTCCCATTTCCGGAATAGCGAATACGCCGATAGCACCGAAGGACTTGGTACGAACGTCAAGAACTTCACCTTCTGCAATGTATGCACGAATCTGTGCATCAGCAGTGGACTGAAGACGGAAGAACGTAATCTTGCCCGGAGCGATATCTCCCTCGAGGGTACCGTTGGTGCACTCGATCGGAAGGTTTCTAGCCATAATCTTCTGATACTTCATCTCGCAGAATGCAAGCTTAGAGGAAGCGGTGTTACCACAGTGGAAGCCCATGAAGGTATCCTTGTGGGTGTACGGGAAC
>JAZNBY010000156.1:0-7441 GCA_045587325.1 Lachnospiraceae bacterium
GCACCTCCGGGAGACTATAAAGCACTCCTTGGCGGTTCCCACTACTACGAAGACTTTATCAATACCGAGGTTGCTCTTTGCGACTTAATTCAGGCAAAGCATCATTCTCCGAAGAAGATGATGCTCTCCTTTGATGAATACGGTGGAATGATTCGCCCGAACGAACCTCTTCATCCGGGATACGGTCCGTACAATATGGCCATGTCCCACTACCGCTTCAACCCGGACAGAAAGTATATCCTGCATGACCCGGACAATATGCCGGAGCGTATGTTCCCGGGCAGCGAGATGCTGCAGGCTCTTTCCATGGCATCCATCCAGCTGGCATTCCTGCGTCATGCAGACCGCGTAAAAATCGGTTGTATGACCGGCGGCCTCGGCGCACTTTGCGCATCCAACCATGATCACGTATGGAAGTCCGCTTCCCACCACATCTTCATGCAGATGATGCAGTATGCAAAGGGTACTTCCTTACAGGTAGATACCGCTTGTGAGACATACGACATCCCGGGCTATGCCGTAAACGACACCTCCCAGTACATGGAGAAGGAAGGGGTTCCGTACGTGGACACCGCTGCCGCTTACGATGCCGGCAAAGACAGCTTAACCATCTTTGCCATCAACCGTAATGCAGAGACCTCCTATCCGGTAGAACTGGATATCCGTGGGTTCGAAGGCTTTACCTTTGAGGAGCAGATTGTGATGTTCTGCGAGGATTTGGCTGCTGAGAACAGCTTCGAGAATCCGGATGTGATTTTACCGAAGACCGTTGCCGGTCAGACCTTCGAGGACGGAAAGCTTACCGCCGAGGTACAGCCGCTGTCCTGGAATGTGTTCCGGTTTAAAAAGAACTAAGACATTTTATTGAATCAAAAAAGGGTTGCCACATGAATGATTTTTCAATCAAAAATGTGGTAACCCTTTGTTTGTTATACATGTTCCATCAACGCCGCATAGCACTCCGGAAACTCCTTTTTCACAGATATAATCTTGCCGCTTCCGTCAAGGAAACCGTGCTCTGAATGCCCCTCACAAGCAAGGGTGCCGTCTTCCTTATACATGGCGTAGCGAAGTTTCATTTTTACCCCGCGGAACTCTTCAATCGCTACTTCAATCCGGATTCGTTCCGGGAATTTCGTGCTTACCTTGTACTTACATTCCACTGCGGTTACCGGAGATACCATTCCTAAGGCCTCCAACCGGTCCATACCCCATCCGATTTGCTCCAAGAAGTCCACTCTGGCTTCCTCCATCCAACGGATGTAATTGGAATGGTGTACAATGCCCATCTTGTCGGTTTCGTAATACTGCACTTTGTGTTCATACGGTCTCATTTTCATTTCCTCCCACGTATCTTTGATTTGTTGCTATTTATCTTGTTACATCAACTTTACACTTTTACACCAACCATTATCGTAACGACTAGGCCTGAAGTAGTTCTGCCAGTTTTTCAAACACAAACTCCGTTGCCGCCTCTCTGACTACATTTCGTCCCAAGTCTCCGAACTGCTTTGTGACCGTGGTTACCTTGCCGTCCACATAGAAACCAAAGCATACCATGCCCACCGGCTTTGTCGCAGTTCCGCCGGACGGTCCCGCAATTCCGGACACCCCTACGCCTACTTCTGCGTTCTGTGCCTTTGCCACACCTTCCGCCATCTGCCCCGCCACCGGTTCGCTGACCACGCCGTAGCTTTCTATGGTCTCCGCCTTTACTCCCAGATACTTTATCTTCGCTTCGTTTGCATAGGTCACCACTCCTGCGTCAAACACCGCCGAGGCACTGGCCACACTTACCAACCGTGCAGAGCACAGGCCGCCGGTACAGGATTCCGCAAAGGAGATATGAAAGTTCTTTTTTTGCAAAAGGGATACGACTTGTTCTTCTAAGGACAATGATTCTTTTTTCATTTCCATGTATTATGCCATCCTTCCAAGTTCTATCATAACAAGTAAGTAAATAAACATAGAAAAACCACCCTCTTAACTTTGACCGGTTGACTGGGTGGTCTTTCTAACTCATCAATTAGGTCGACCCATCTTTTGGGCGGTTGTTCCTTTTCTGATTTCAGTGTATCATATCTCTTTTCTTTATGCAATTACTTTTTGGCTTCAACACCCAGCCCCCCCGAAGCAAAGCCCTCTCGCCCGGTTCACGCTCATAAGGATTTCTTCCTTCCGTATTTCGTCAAACCACCAGCCGCGGTACACCGGATTGGACTCGTTCTGTTCCCGGACAAGTTCGGCGAATAAGCGTTTCTCGTAGTCTTCTCCGATAGCGCACAGAGCCTCCTCACTCGCTTCCTCCTTTGACAGCATTCTTCGTAATCCCCAGGCCAGGGAATGCAACTGTTCATTGGTCTTTAAGGTCGGCACTGCAGTCATATCCACGGAATATTCCCCGCATATGACTTTTTTACTCTCCTCAGTGCAGACAGTCTGTAACAACAGGGATTTGGTCCCTTCTCCGGACAGCAATACCATCCGTTCCTTCTCCGAACTCTCCGCATACGTCGGCTTTTCTCCCTCGTAGACCGGCAATCCCATTGCTTTCACTTCTTCGGTCACATCCGTTGCTATGTATTGATCCATCAGTATTACCGTATCCGCAATCTTTAAATATTCTCCCGAACCACCGATGACAAGGATGGTGGATACACCCTTTTGCTCTACAATGCTTTGGATTCTGTCCGTAAAAGGAATAATCACTTCATTTTTGACAATCCGGCGCATCAACGAATCCCTGATCATAAAGTTTGTGGCACTCTTATCCTCATCAATAGTCAAAAGCCGACTTCCCCCTGCAATGGCCTCAATGATATTGGCGGCTTGGGAAATACTTCCGCTGGCATGCTTTGTGGTAAAATCCCGGATGTCCTGGAACGGAATATCGGAAAAGAACATGGAAATATCCTCGTTTGCCACGTACCTTCCGTCCTCCGCATTGGTCACCGCAAGGCTCTCTTCCGCCACCACAAACTCCCGCCCGTCTCCCAGTACGTGATTGTAGATTCCGCCTTCAATCGCCTCAAGCAGCGTGGTCTTCCCGGAAAACCCCGCTCCGGTTATAACCGTAACTCCTTTTGGCACACCCATACCGGCAAGCTCTGTCCCGTCTTCCATAAACACCTCCACCCGCAAACGTTCCGGCGACACAAATGGTACCGCGCTTTCAAGAGGCCCCTCACTGTCTCCTTTTCTCGGCAAAACACTGCCGTCCGCCACAAACGCCACATATCCGTTTTCCTGACAAAACGCTCTTAACGTAACCTGCTTTTTATAAACTTCCAATCGTTCCCGTAGGTCTGCCTTGTCAATAAATGCACTGCCTTCTTCTACCGTCCTTAGGATATCCGTTATCATCCGGCTGATTCGTTCTCCCAGAATGGACACTCCCGCTCCCGTTGGGAACAGCACAAACAGCTTCAGCACAAAGGCATGCTCCGCTTCGTTGTAGAGCAGTCCGCTTCTCCTCAGAATCCGGCAGTCCGGCTTCTGACACTGGATTTTGGATAACAGACGCTCTAACTTGTTATTCACTGCGTACTTTTCGCTGACTTCTTCAAGAAGCTTGCCATAATACCGCAACAGATAATCCTCAAAAAAAGCTGGATATTTCTTTATCTCCTCTACATCCATTTCCAGCGCATCCGCATTCAGGTTAATGTACATGGCCACATTGGCCGGATACTTCGGATTTAACGGTACGAACTTTACCGTAATCCCGTCCGTATACTCATAAGTCTCTCTCCATCTGCTAAGCAGCAGTGAAACCGGTTTTCCGTTTAAATATTGTTGCCCGTTTGAGCGTAATGTTTTTTTCAGTTCTCTGATTTTTGTAAAATTATTCATCATCATTGCAGCTATCAGCCCCCTTTTCTTTTGTTGCAATCGCTATCTTCTCTCGTTTTGTTATCGCAACCTTCATGTACATCTGTTAGTTCTTTCATAAATACTTGCGTTTCCTCGTCCCATACAGTGTGGAGCATTTTCAGAAGCACAAATCCATACTTCTCATACAGTCCGACTTCATTGGAGGAAAGATATACTTTTTTGTACCCATCCCTTTTTGCCAACGTACAAGCATAATTGATAAGTCTTTCCGAATAGCGATGCCCCCGGTGCTCCGGATAAGTATATACAAACCCAATCCACGGTTTCATGCCCGGTTCCATCTCTTCTTCCGCAATCTCATCCCGTTCCGCCAGGGTACAAAAGGCAATCAGTTCCCTATCCTTTATCAACAGTAGCAGCCTTGTACTTTCCCCGTATCGTTCCTTTAATATGCCTTGTTCCAGCACCTCATACAGATACTTTGCTGCCCGCCAGTCGCCCTGTACAATCTGTTCCCGCAGGTATTGTTGTAATTCATTTGTTTGTTCAAAATATTCGATTATTCTCATAAAAACACCACCTTCCTCATCCGGTTCACCGCTGCCAGTACATCTTCCTTTCGCGGCAAATCCATAAATCGCTCGCAGTCCGTAAAATAATTGGAAAAGATACAGTCAAAGCCTTCCGTCTCCATTCTCCGGTACAACACTTCCAGCTTCGTCCCCACATCAAACTTCGCATCGTTTAAGGACACCGTGAGGTATCGGATCAGAAAGCCTACCGCATTCCGTTGTGCTTGGGTAATCAGGCCGGATAACATCCGCAAATCAACGGCTTCTTCGCCCACATAAATAATACCTACATCTGTTACCGCAAGGCGCTCCATTCCGGTTTCCGGCACAAAAGAGGAAAATCCTTCTTTTCTTAGGATACGACTTTGTTTCCAGTCCGCCGGCGCTGACGGTTGTAGATTTTGTTCCGATTCTCCCAGACGTTTTGCTTCCTCCGTCACACTATGTATTAAATAATCTTCCATCAGATACACCCGGTCCGCCACCGACAAATACTCACCACTGCCGCCGATAACAAGCACAGTGGATACTCCTTCTGTTTCATACAGTTCCCGTACCCGTTCCGTAAATGGTGTAATGGGCTCCTTCTTGACCAACTCCCGCATGCGGCTGTCCCGTATCATAAAGTTTGTCGCACTCCGGTCCTCATCAATAAGAAGCAACTTACTTCCCATGCTCACTGCCTCCATAATATTTGCTGCCTGAGAGGTAGAACCTGAAGCTCTCTCTGTGGAAAAATGTGCCGTATCCTGTCCCGGAATCCATTTGATAAACGGTGCAATGTTGACATTTTTCACACTGCGTCCGTCTTCTGCCACAATGCCCATTGCCGTAGCATCCGTAATACAAAGCTCTCTTCCGTCTCCCCAGGCGTGGTCATAGACTCCGGCAGAAATTGCTTCAAGCAGGGTGGATTTTCCCGAATATCCGCCACCGGTTATTACGGTGACTCCACGCTTGATACCCATGCCTCTTACGCCACATACTTCTATCTCATCTTCCGGCACCGAGACAAAAGGTACTGCCCCCTGCATCGGCAAATCATTTCCTCCCGCCCGCGGCAAAATACTACCGTTTGCTAAGAACGCACAGTATGGACTTCTCTTCAGCCACCTGCGGATATCCTTCTGCAGTTTTGCCAGTTCCAATGCATCCGTATACTCGTGCTGTTTAAACTCTGCAATATACCGGTCCACCACATCCGGTAAATCCTGAGTCAGCATTCGCAGTGTCTTCCGAAGGTTTCGCTCCGGTAACTGCACCTGTACCATCAGGCACAGACAAAGCTCCGGTTCTCCTACTTCCTCCGGCGGTATCAAATACACCGCACCGCCACTGCCGATGGTATAATCCTTTTTCGTACAAACCTTAAAATACACCGAGTTTCGGGCCAGCACTTCACCTCCCGAACGATAACAGTAATACTTCCCTTTTTCACTGTCCGGCCGGTTCCGGTTGTAAAGCGGCTCGTTTAACTCGTCTATGTAAGGTATAAATGCCCGGAGACAATAATCCGCTCCTGCCACGCTTGTTTCTGTGATTCCCAGATGCTTTACCGGGATAGATATGGTAATCGTTGGCTTATCCTGGGCCAGCTTGTGGGTCTTCTCAATCCGATACCCGATGTCCTCCCTGTAGTAGGTGTTGTCCATATCTTCATAGGGTGCCATTGTCCCCTGATACGGATGCACCAATACCCGTCCCTCGTACATCTCCTTATACGTTTTTGTGTTTGTTTCCATTCTTAAAATCATTTGTTTTAATCGTTTCATGGTATCATGCCCCTTTCGATTGTCCGCAAGGCAAAGTTGTCCCTAAAATCCGAGTCCGTTTTTACTCTATAGGGTCAGGGTGTCAAAAGTCTTTTTTTGTGAATAGCTCCCTCCTCCGGGGGATTTCTCTTGGAACTTTGCGTAGGATGTTAGACTTTCTTAGTGTTCCGATTAAATGCCGCAATGTTCGGACATGGATGTCCGAACAAGCCCGTCATGCAGCACGGATGCTGTCATAAGGGCGATTGCAGTGCCTTGTCACAATACTTTCCCGGAACATTTAGAAAGACTTACATCCGGATGCACGTGACAAGAGAAATCCCCCGGAAGAGGGAGTCTCAAACCATAAGGACCTTTTGACTCCCTAACCTCTATAGGAATTGCCTTGCAATACGTTTCCTTGATTCTGTTGTTTCATTTTGTTGGGATAAAAAGAGAAATTCTTATTTAGATCGGGGTTGGAATAAATAGAGTTTCGCTTGCGAAACTGCGCGCCGTGTGCAACACACACTCCGCAGGAGTGCTTTCTAGTTGCCTGTTTTTCCGGCAACTAGAAAGGGCACGTCCGCGGACGTGCCCTAAAAATTCACCAAAAGAATCCCTGTGCAATTAAAACTTGGACAGAGCCGTGGCGACCGATACAACATCCGACTTAAATAAGATTGTCATATAAATCGCCTCCTAACCATAAAAGAAAAAACATTCGTTACGATGGTCATTATAGTGTATATATTTCCGATTGTCAAGTTTTTTCTCTACAACTCAAACTCACTTGACTGCTTCTCATCCCCCATTACCTCAAACGGTCCCGGGGTCACATTTCCTGCCGGACGCTTCTTCCCGAAGAAATCTGTATCAAACACGATGTTGCTGCCGTCCGGATTCTCGTAAGCCATTTCCGCATGATAGGATTTGCCGAGGGTATCTGCGGATAACAGTTCCGAACCTTCTCCTCCGAGCAGGTCCGCATTCTGAATGCATACCTTCACACTCTTCTTGTCCTCGGAAATCTCAACCGTAATCCCCGGTTCTGCGCAAACCTTTCCTTCCGGCTCGTGAGTACAGCCCACGGCACCGCCGAAGTACGCATTGCCCTTTATCATAACCGGAATTGCCCATCGACCCAACGGGAAAATACTGCCGTACTTCTCGATGCGCTCCTTGCGCTCTTCTTCCGTATACTCCCACGGCATTTTTTCATCACCGGTCGGATACTTATCATAGCAGGAAAGTCCCGCCGGATGTAAATAACAGATGGAATCA
>JAZNBY010000157.1:0-2892 GCA_045587325.1 Lachnospiraceae bacterium
AAACACCTCCTATGTTTTGGATTCGATGGACGTCCTGCATGTGGACTCCGATTCGCATGATCTTGCTGCCGCGAAGCCGGACACGGACGTTTCGACGGAAGCATACCCCTATATATTAGTATATTCGGTGGATTCTGTCAATACATAATTTTATTTTTTTGAGGAAAAATACAATGGGTATAGGAACAGAAGGAAAAACATACAATGAAAGGAGGCTTTATGAAGCAGACAGGCGGTCGTACGGACCTGGCGGTAGAGCTCAGGGAAGACTTTGAAGAGGATGATGAGAGAATCAAAGGGGTAACCATAAAGGAAACCTGTTATAAGCAAAAGAAGGTCCGCGTATCCACGGTTTGCATTACGGATGCTTCGGGAGCGGAAGCCATGGGAAGACCCATAGGTACTTATATTACGGTAGAGGCAAAAGGGCTGTCGGAAGGGGAAGAAAAGCTGCGGCGTTTTGTGGCGGAGACTCTGGCGGAACAGTTAATGCAGCTTATGGGAAAACAAGATGGGAAACAGGACAAAAAGAAAGAAATTCTGGTGGTAGGACTGGGAAACAGGGAAGCCACACCGGATGCACTGGGACCGATTGCCGTGGATGAACTGATTGTCACAAGACATCTGATTTTGCAGCTGGGCGAAACGTTCCGGGAAAAATATCATCTCACCTCCTTTTGTGCCATGGCAGCTGGGGTGCTGGCCCAGACAGGATTGGAGAGCGGAGAGGTGATAAAGAGTGTGGTAAAAGAAATAAAGCCGGATGCGGTCATTGCCATTGATGCACTGGCCACCCGTTCTACGGACCGGCTCGGGACCACCATACAGCTTACGGATACCGGGATTTTCCCGGGAGCAGGCATTGGAAATAACAGGCAGGCACTAAATAAAGAAACCCTCGGAATTCCGGTGATTGCCATCGGAGTACCTACGGTGGTGGATGCGGCTACCATTGTAAAAGAGCGAATGGAACGGTATTCCGAAAAAGCAGGGTTAAGCGCCAAAGAACGGGAGAATATGTTCCGGGAAGCGGAGGAAGAAAACGGACAGGTATTTTTCGTAACACCAAAGGGGATTGACGAATTGGTACACCGGGCGGGAGAAACGGTAGCGGAAGCGGTAAACTTGTGTTTTTGTAAGGATTTTATATAAGACGGAAGGGGAGAAAAAGATGGTGGGAAAACAAAGACTGCGTCGGACGTATAGCAGGTATCGTGCAGGGAGATACAGAATAAAGTCTACCACGACCATAGCACAGAAAAAGAAAGTGGCAGCATGGTGTATGTTATTGATTGGTATATGTATGTTATATAGGAAGAAATTGCCGGCAGATTTGTTTGTGACAAAAAGTGTCGGACTCATGCGACAGGTACTGGAAGAGCATGGCACCGAGGAAAGAACGGAAGAGGTATTATCAGTGCAATATGCGGAAGGAACTCAGGAGATGCTTTTGGTCAGTCATATGGAGGGTGACATTCCGGTGTACATTCCACCCGTGACGGTGCCAGTAGGAATCAAAGTGCGGGAGGTTTTGGAAGAACGGTTCGGAAGTCTTTCAGAGGTGTCTTTTTATGATTTCTTTTCCAATTATTATATAGAAGATGCCTCTACCAAAGCGGTGCCGGATTTGTTTGATCCAGAGGTACTGGCGGCCTATGATTGTGCCATAGAAAAAAAGGACAGTCCCCAGATTCTCATTTTTCACACCCACGGGTCGGAAGGTTATGCAGACAGCAGAGCCGGAGCAACAGAGGACACAGTAATCGGTGTGGGAGAGATTCTGGCAAAAGAACTACGGGAAACCTATGGGTATCAGGTTATCCATGAAACGATGGTATTTGACCGGAAAGCGGACGGGTCCGACGACAGAAATAACGCCTACAATAATGCGCTTCCGGTAGTTACTTCTATATTAGAGAAGTATCCGTCCATTGAAGTGGTGATTGACTTGCACAGAGACAGCGGAGAAGCCAGAACTTCTGTAATAAACGGTGTAAACACGGCAAAGGTCATGCTGTTTAACGGCCTGTGCAGAACCAAGGACGGCCCGGTTACCTATTATTCCAATGAAAATCTGCAGGGGAACCTGGCTTTCAGTCTGCATCTGCAGGTGACCGGAAACGAACTGTACCCGGGTCTCATGCATCGGATTTATTTAAAAAGCTACCGGTACAACATGCATTTAATGGAAAAATACACCTTAGTGGAGTTGGGAACGAATAAAAACACCGTGGCAGAAGCGAAGGCTGCCATGATTCCGTTTGCAGAAACTATTGCAACGGTACTGGCGGGAGACACTAAGACAGAGTAGAGCATTATTATATAGGAAAAGTAAGGTTTGCATTGCATAGGTCGAAAGGTTTGTGGTAAAATGGAACTACTTAAAAATGTAAAGTAGGAGGACACAGGATGAATCAGATTACAGACAGTGTGTATTATGTAGGGGTTAATGACCATACCATAGATTTGTTTGAAGGGTTATACGATGTACCGAAGGGGATGGCATATAATTCCTATGTTGTGATGGACAAAGAGTGTGTTGTATTTGATACGGTAGACGGGGCTTATACGGATGAGTGGCTTACCAATGTGGCGGAAGTACTGGGAGGAAAGACACCGGATTATCTGATTGTGCAGCACATGGAGCCGGATCATTCCGCCAATATACTGCAATTTATGCGTACATATCCCACGGCGCAGCTGGTATCCAGCGAGAAGGCGCATAAGATGATGAACCAGTTTTACGGCGAGGACAAGCTGCCCCGGGAGCGGATCACGGTCAAGGAGGGGGACGTGCTGGATCTGGGGCGGCATAAGCTTCAGTTTATCGCAGCGCCGATGGTGCACTGGCCGGAGGTAATGGTGACCTATGACCAGACGGAAGTCGGAGGC
>JAZNBY010000158.1:0-7309 GCA_045587325.1 Lachnospiraceae bacterium
CGTACCACCAGCTTCCGGTGCTCGATTTCCGCTTCTATCCGCTCCACATCTTTTTCCGTCAGTTGTTCTCTCATGCTTCCTCCTTATCCCACTTTCTTTACAAAAGCTTTTATTCTCTTTCCGTCCTCCAGTCCTTTTTGAAACAACTGCAGGATTCTTTCTTTATCCTTGGTCAGGGTATCCACCCCAAGACAATCATCCGGTGCCACAATCAAAAGCTTTCCCTTGGCTTCGTATTCCTTTGCCAAAGCGACACTGTCATTATATTTCTTGTAGCGGAGTGCCAATTGTTCTGCTGCCTTCGGATACTTCTTCCGGATTCGTTTTGCCACTTTTACATCCCGGTCCGGTACTCTGACAAAATCCAACGGCCGCGACAAAATAAGCACCACCTTATCACATCCGTCCGCAAAAGCCTTCTCCACCGGTACAGGATCCGCCAAGCCACCGTCATAGTAAGGTACACCCTCTATTACATAGGGCTTGTTTACAAGAGGCAATGAGGATGATGCCTTCATTACATCATAACAGTCTCTCTTTATGTCACTTCGTTCAAAATATTTTGTTGCTCCGGTCAATGCATTGCATGCCACCACATAAAACTCCGCCGGATTTTTCGCAAAGGCATCGTAATCCACCGGATCTTCTCCTTTAGAACCGGACAAAGTTCCATAAGGATAATCAAGATTCACGTAATTTCTGTATTTCAGATAATTTCGAATACTGATATACTCCTTCCGAAAACAGTAGTCCTCGTAAAACCGAAAATTCCGCCCGTTTTGACCTGCCAGATAGGTAAGGAGATTTCCGCTTCCAGCCGAAATTCCGATACAATAGTCAAAAGCGATTCCTTCCGCAAGACACGTATCCAGCACACCGGCTGCATACACATCGCGAACACCACCGCCCACATCAATAATTCCTGTTTTTTCTTTTTTGGTTTCCATTTTCTTACTTTCTACCCCCTATTTTTTCTACCAAACAGTGTACCATATTTTTTTAGTTTGTGCAAATTAGGATTCCGCCATTCAGTCGTGGGTGCGTTCGCTCTTCGACGACTTATGCGTGCAGGCCTGGCGCTCAGTCGTGGGTGCGTTCGCATACGCAGAGATTTCCGGAAAC
Source organism: Lachnospiraceae bacterium (assembly GCA_045587325.1). Taxonomy (GTDB): domain Bacteria; phylum Bacillota; class Clostridia; order Lachnospirales; family Lachnospiraceae; genus SIG307. The sequence continues at coordinate 1,123 of JAZNBY010000158.1, forward strand.
AAGCTTCCAAAATTTCTGCGTATGCTCACTTTGCCTGCACGCAAAAAGAGGGAACCCTAAGGATTCCCTCTTTCTTATCAATATATATATTTCTTATTCTGCTTCATCAAAGCCCGCATATTCCTTTAACATCAATGCGCCATAATAAGCATACTTCGGCTTCATGGCAGTGTTTAACATAAGCGGGTTGTACTCTCTTCTCCAGGAAAGCTGATCCGTGAAGCCCCAGAATGTCAGGGAATCCATGGTTACCTTTCCTTCTTCTAAGCGCTGCATCAAACCGGTAAGCAGATTGTAGTAGTAACGGCCCTGCTCCTTCAGATTATTCTCAAACGGATAATCCTTCTTCTGCCAGGTACCGAGACAAACATCCAGTTCCGTAAGATTGGACTTTAATCCAAGAGAACCGATTCTCTCTACCGTTTTGAAATAAGTATTTAAATCATCCTTCGTATACAGATGCGCCTGGAAACCGATACCGTCAACCAGGTATTCGCCATTCTCGTCTACCAACGTCTGTAAAAAGTTGTATAAGGTCTCTGTCTTAAACTGCTCGTTGTAGTCATTGTAGTACAAGTCTACATACTCCGGTGCATACTTATCCGCGTAATAGAATGCATACCACATATAATCCTCACCGATGGTGGTAAGCCAATTGCTCTGACGTCTGGAACCGTCTTCCATCCACGCCTCATTTAAAACGTCGTATGCGTAGAACATATCCAGATAGCCTTCCTTCTCCAACAATTCAAACACCTGGCGAATGTAGCTTTCCATACGGGTAAGCATCTCTTCTCTTCCTACAAGCTTTCCGCTGGTATCAAAGTTATCATAGAAAATCCACTGCGGAGTCTGGCTGTGCCAAATGAGGGTATGGCCACGCACTGCCATATTATTGTCCTGACACCACTTTAATAACTTTTCCGTATCCGGGTTAAATTTAACAACAAGTTCTCCTGCTGCTTTACTGGCAGCCTGATCAAGTATGTAATCCGGCTTTAACTCATTCTCAAAGGTAATGCTGTTGAAGTGCTTCAGAATAAACTCCTGGCACTCAGCGTTGCTTGCCATGTACGCGGACATACAAGTACCTGCCTTTAAGTTGTACGCTCCCAATACTTCCTTATAGGTCTCGGACACTTCCGGAATCGGAGTAGCCGTCGGCTTCGGAGTTGCGGTCGGCTTCGGGGTCGCAGTCGGCTCCGGGGTCGGTTCCGGGGTAGCGGTTGCTTCCGGGGTCACTTCATTGGTTGCTTCCGGGGTTACGTTATTATTATCTGTTTCCTTCTTCGTACCACATGCTACGATAAAAAGAGCAAACAATGCGATAAACGCTCCCAATTTCCATTTTCTCATAAAACTCTCTTCTCCTTTTTTCTTTATTATCCACCGAAGAAACAAGACCTTTTCATCTCCTCCACTTCGGCTTACTAATACGTCACAGAGCCAATTATATTACGAATCCATGCAAAATGAAAGCATTTCAAAAAAAGTTTACAATTTGTTCAGTGTTTATTAAATGTGTATTGTAAGATTAAAAAAACGACCCATTTCTATGCGAATATATTTATAAAACAAAGAGTTCCGCTTGCGGAACTCTGGCGCCGAGCGCGGTCGCTTGCGACATCTTCCATTCGCGCGAGTGCGCATCCACGCGGAACGTTTTTACTCTATAGGAAATGCAAGATTTCCTATAGAGTAAAATAACAGAGAACCCCGTTTACAGAGTTCTCTGCTTTACATTTTACCGATACTTTTAGTTCTCTGCCATCTTTGCAAGCTTTGCTGCCTGGTCCGCTGCCGTCAGGGAATCAATCACTTCCGTCAGGTCGCCGTTTAAGATTTCGTTCAAACGATGGGTGGTCAGCTTAATCCGGTGGTCGGTGACACGGCCGTCCGGGAAGTTGTAGGTACGAATCTTTTCGGAACGGTCTCCGGTTCCTACCTGGCTGCGTCTTGCTTCCGCTTCCGCATCGTGGGCCTTCTCCAGCTCTAACTCGTATAACTTTGCACGAAGTACCTTTAATGCCTTATCACGGTTCTTAAGCTGTGATTTTTCATCCTGACAGGAAATAACGATACCTGTCGGAATATGGGTCAGACGTACTGCGGAGTCGGTAGTGTTGACACACTGTCCGCCGTTACCGGATGCACGGAATACATCAAACTTACAATCGTTCATATTAAGCTCTACATCTACTTCTTCCGCTTCCGGCATAATTGCCACCGTAGCGGTAGAGGTATGAATACGTCCGCCGGACTCGGTTACCGGCACGCGCTGTACACGATGTACGCCACTCTCATACTTTAACTTAGAGTAGGCGCCCTGTCCGTTTACCATAAATACGGCTTCCTTGAATCCGCCGATTCCGTTTTCGTTTACATTCATAAGGTCAATCTTCCAACGGAAAGTTTCTACATACTTTGCATACATGCGGTAAAGTTCTGCCGCAAACAACGCCGCTTCATCACCGCCTGCACCCGCACGGATTTCCACGATAACGTTCTTATCATCATTCGGGTCCTTCGGAATGAGTAAAATCTTCAAATTCTGCTCACACTCAGCAAGACGTTCCTTTGCCTCGGCCAGTTCTTCCTTTGCCATCTCACGCATGTCTTCATCGCTTTCTTCCTCCAGCATCAAAAGACTGTCCTCAATATCCTGCTTCGTCTGCTTATAGCGCTTGTATTCCGCAACGATATCTGCCAGATCATTCTGCTCCTTCATCAATTTACGGAATCTTGCCTGGTCGTTCACCACATTGGGATCGCTCAGTTCATTCTGCAATTCTTCATAGCGCTGTAACAAATCCTCTAACTTATCAAACATCTCTAATTCTCCTTATTTTCATCCGGCAGCACCGCAAAAACCATACGGTCCAGTCCGGCATAATCCTTTCTAATCTCAATCCCGGAATACCCTTCCTTCTGCAAAAGTTCGGCCACCTCACGCCCCTGATCATGACCAATTTCAAACAGGAGTCTTCCCTGCGGCATGAGATATTCTTTCGCTTCCTTACAGATTCTGCGGTAAAAAAACAACCCGTCTGACCTTCCGTCCAAGGCCATCCGTGGTTCGTATTCCCTCACTTCCGGCATCAGTGTGTCCACTACCTCGCTTTTTATATAGGGTGGATTGGAAACAATGATATCATACCTGCCTTCCACCGTTTCAAACAAATCTCCGTGATAAAAGGTAACATTCGCGCCCAATCTCGAAGCATTCTCTTTTGCAATGGCAAGTGCTTCTTCAGAATAGTCCGTTGCCGCTACAAATACAGGCTTTCCCAGTTTTGCCACTGTTACGGCGATGCAACCGGAGCCGGTACACAAATCAAGTACCCGCTTCCCTTCCGATGTCTGAAACACCTCTTCCGCTAAAAGTTCTGTTTCCGGTCTGGGAATCAGGACTCCGGGTCTTACCGAAAATGTCAAGCCGCAAAAATCCTGTTCTCCCGTAATATACTGCACAGGAACATGCTTGAGCCGCTCTGATAAAGCCTTGTAAAACCGCCGTTCTACTTCTGTAGGAACCTCCTCTTCGCCATCCCGCAGCAACGCCATAAAATCCATGCCGCAGACATACATCATAAGCGCTCTTACATCAGTGCGTGCTTCCGAAAAACCGGCACCCTGCAATTGCTTTTCTGCTTCCGTCATCAACCCGGCATATGTCATAGTATCCCGCCTTACATCCTATTTATCTCCGGAACGCTCCATAACCGTTCCCTCGCCTTCAAACACAAAAAATTTATCCAATGCCCGGAGGATTTCATCTTCTTCCTCTTCATCCTCATCATAACGGGTAATCGGCGTCGCAATTCTACTCTTTACCTTACCCGCTTCCTCCGCCTTGTCTGCGGCAGATACCTTTGCAGCCAGACGCTTTCTGCTTGCCTTTGCGGTCTCTTCATCCGGCTCTGCCTTCTTTGCCGGTGCAAAGCTGAAATCGAACTTGGATGCCAAATCCACTTCTTCCGGCTTCACTTCTACCGAAGCAGCTACTACCGGAGCTTCCTCTACAACCGATGCTTCCTCTACAATCGGAGCTTCCTCTACAATCGGAGCCTCCTCTACAACCGGAGTTTCTGCCACCGATGCTTCGTCTGCCACAACTGCTTTCTTTCTGCCTCGCTTAGCCGGAGTCTTAACTTCTGCCGGTACTTCTTCCGCAACCGGAGTTTTCTCCACTACCGGAACTTCTTCCGCTACCGGCATTACTTCTACCGGAGCTTCTGCAATCTTTATCTCTTCCGCTGCAGCAAGTTCCGGAACAGCTACCGGTGCTGCCTGCTTTTTCTCTTTCTTCTTAGACTTCTTTGCATTCTTCTGCTGACCTTTTTCTCCGAAATTCTCGTCCAGATATGCCTGCCAGTCAAACACAGCCTCTACGGAAGCCACTGCAACCAAAATCATGTCATCATCCGGCTCTTTGGTGGTCATCCCCTGTAACCAAAGTCCCGGCTTACTCAATACGCCGATAATCTTCGACTCGGTAGAACCTGCCAGACGGATAAACTCATAGGAAATACCTGCAATGACCGGTACAAATAAAATACGTACCACAAAACGCAGCCATAGTGTTTCCACGCGGACTACCAAAAAGAAAATCACACTGATTAACATAACAAACAACAGGAAACTGGTTCCGCAACGCTTATGAAGTCTGGAACACTTTCTGACATTCTCTACGGTAGGAGCCATGCCCTTCTCGATACAGTTTATCGTCTTATGCTCCGCACCGTGGTACATATACACACGGCGAATATCCTTCATTCGGGATATAAGCACAACATAACTAAGAAAAATCACTACACGAAGCACACCCTCGATTAACGCCTTCCATTCATACGGAACGACCTTCTCATCAATAAAGCTGACCACCACCAAAGGAAGTAACATAAAAATGGCCACTGCCATCACGATGGACACAAATACGGTAAAGCCCATAATAAACTTATCGGCCTTCTCTCCGAACTTCTTCTGAAGCCACAGTTCGAATTTGCCCGGTTTTACCTCTTCTTCCTCAAAATATGCCGCCGAAGAAGTCAACATCTTCACACCCAGCACCATGGATTCCACAAAGCTGACCACACCACGAATAAGCGGCAACTTAAAAAATTTGCACTTATCCATGATACTTTTGTGTACGCCTTGCTCTACCGCAATCTCTCCGTCCGGTTTTCTGACTGCTACCGCATATTTCGATTTGTTTTTCATCATAACGCCTTCTAATACGGCTTGTCCCCCAATACCTGATGACTTCATGTTTTCCTCCTTCTTCCTATGTCTTATAAGCAAAGCAGGTTGAGATTATCACAACCTCAACCTGATTTTCGTTCTTTTATGTTTTGTTTAGTTCTGGCTTAAACCATATCTACGGTTGAACTTATCAATAGCACCACGAGCAGCTACAGCTTTCTGCTGACCGGTATAGAACGGATGGCACTTGGAACAAATTTCCACGTGAATCTCCTCCTTGGTGGAACCGGTAACGAACTCATTGCCACAGTTGCAGGTTACCTTTGCCTGATAGTATTTCGGCTGGATTGCTTCTTTCATGTCTTTCACCTCTTTATCTCCATAACTTAAAACAGCTTTTTTATTATAGCATGGTTTTTTTAAAAAAGCAATAGAAAAAATAAAATTAATTTTGAGATTCTGCCCTGCTGTCAAGTTCAAACCAAAACTCAACACCGATAGCATGGTTTTTTACTCCGCACGGCCGGTTATGTGCCTCCATAATCGCTTTTACAATAGACAATCCGATGCCGTTTCCGCCATACTCTCTTGTTCTTGCTTTGTCTACCTTATAGAACTTAATCCAAATATTTTCAAGTTCCTCTTCCGGAATCCGCTCTCCCGTATTAAATACCGCCACGCGGACACGATTCTCCTTCCGGATTACCTGTACTTCGATAACACCTGCTTCATTTACGTGATGAAACGCATTACTGATGTAATTGGTCAGCACCTCTTCTATCATGGACTCATCGGCCCAGACAAACACCGGTCCCTTCTCTTCAAAATGTACGGTAATTCCTTTCTGCTTTGCCAAAATCCCGGTAGCAGAAAGTACGCCCTGTATCATTTCCGTCAAATCAAACCGGGCAAACTCCACCTTAGTTGTACCGTACTCCAAATGATTTAAGGAAAGAAGCTTCTTTACCATGGTATTCATTTTGGA
>JAZNBY010000159.1:0-8730 GCA_045587325.1 Lachnospiraceae bacterium
TGGCTGACAAGAAGCTCAGAAAGTGTGTGTTTAATATCCGGTGGGTTCACAAGATATCTTTTTGGAAGGTTAAGGTCACCATCGTACTGGAGCATACCTGCGTATACAACATCCGGACGGGTGCCACGGTCAAAGGCGGTAAAGGTTTCGTTATCAAATGCCATGGAAAGCTCTAATGCACGGTCACCACGGAAGTTGAAAAGAATGACACTGTCTTTATCTACAATTTTACCCATAGGTTCACCATCTTTTGCAATGACAAAAGCAGGCAAATCCTGATCGATTACATTCAATTCGTTACGATAGGTTTCGATAGCGGTAAGGGCATTGTCGAAATGGCGACCAAGACCGAGAACATGGGTATCCCAGCCACGCTTTACCATATCCCAGTTCGCCTCGTAACGGTCCATTGTAATATTCATACGGCCGCCACCGCTTGCAATTTTTGCGTCAAAACTGTTATCATTTAACTCGGCGAGAACGGCTTCCAGTTGTTCTATATAGGTATGGGCGCTTGTTGCTGGAACATCACGACCGTCGAGAAGTGCATGAATACGAACCTTGCCAACGCCTGCGTTCTTTGCTTCTTTCAGCATGGAAATCAGGTGGGAGATGTTAGAGTGAACATTACCGTCGGAAAGCAGACCGATGAAATGCAGAGTGGAGTTATTTGCTTTGCAGTTATCAATCACTTCGTTCCAAGCGGTAGAGGTGTACATCTTGCCACTTTCAATAGACTCGTTTACCAGCTTTGCTCCCTGAGAATAAATCTGGCCGCAGCCAAGGGCGTTATGACCAACCTCGCTATTACCCATATCGTCATCAGAAGGAAGGCCCACAGCAACACCGTGTGCATTCAGCCTTGTATTCGGGCATTCTGTAAGTAACTTATCAAGCACCGGAGTATTCGCCTTTGCAACGGCATCGCCGATACCGGACTTGCTGAACCCGATACCGTCCATAACAACCAATAAAACTCTTTTGTTCATCTTTTGCAACCTCCATATTTTTCTACACTTGGATTATACAATGAAATCGGGTGGAAGACAATGGGGGAGTTGGAAGTTTTCACTTGCATTTGTTTTGGCATCCTTGTATAATTATGGCATTATACTTAGGAAGAAGGGATTCATTTGTTGACATATACTCGAGCAGAACGATTTATAAATAAGTTAGGTGAGGAAAGATATAACGAGCGAATTAGTGTTATAGAAAAGTACAAAGATCAATGGGAATTGTCCGAAATAACATTTCAGCAATCCCTTTCCATTAACAGTCTGATTTTCTATGCGTTTTCAAAACGGTATGGCAAAGTCATACTCAAAATTCTTATTAACAATGAGTTTGATGAAGATATAAAAGAAATAATGTCGTTAATACGGTTTCAAGGAGAGAATTTCTGCAAACTTTATGAGTATTCACTTGAGGATAAGGTTTATATAATGGAACGAATTATGCCTGCTGATACTTTATATGAAAGTGCGCGCCGTGATGAACGTATAAAGATTGCAGGGGCTATATTTAAAGTGCTGCACAAACCTGACTTGCCGGACAGTATATTTCCTACATATTCCGAATGGTTTGAGGCGGGAAAGGAAGGGACAAAATATCGTAAGGATTGTGAAGAGCTACGTCAATATCTTGAAAGCGCCGAGAGCATGCTGAAAGATATATGTAGGAAGTATTCACGCAATGTTCTGTTACATGGCGATTTACACCACGAAAATATACTTAAGAATGAAAGTGGTAGCTATACAGTCATTGACCCAAAAGGTGTAGTAGGCGACCCGATATTTGATTTATCGAGATTTATACTTGATGAATTCAGAGACGACTTAGTCTCAGAGCCAAAGAACGTAATCATTGATTTTGTTAATAAGCTTGGTGAAAGCGTTGGTATTCCCTGTGAGACTTTATTGCGCTGTTTGTATATTGAAACGGTCATTTGGCTTTTCAGAGAAGAACTGGCGAGTGGAGAAAGCCTTGAAGAATGCGAGCAGCTTATTATGAATATGAAAACTGCGTACGAATTTACTAATCATAAGATGTCTTAACTGGATACCAAGGCTGACAACCAGCAGAAAACTCTTCATTTGATGTGTAAGTGTGCCGCTGACCGATATGCGGGATACAAGTGGTCGGGTTGTAAGTTTACCGCTGACCAATATGCGGTATAGAAATGGTTGGGTTGATTTGTCTGGGCGGAAGCTCTTTGGACTACCGTAGGCGGGAAGAAGTTCCCGCCGTTTTCTATATGCGGGTGGTGCGCTTTATTTCAACTTGTTATTCTGTTGTAACATCACTATCAGTAATCCGCGTGACGGTAATTGTGAACTTTAAGACTGCGGAATTGCCTCGATATCTGCCATCATTTTCTGTGACGACTATCTGTTCTGTGAAGGTTTTTGTTTCTCCTATGTCTAAAGAAGGTAGATAAACCTCTTTTTCATTAGAATCATCATTTGCTGCGTCATCTTCCTCTGCGTAAATAATCAGTTTTGGACTTCTGCTCTCCGGAAGAGAAGCAGATATGGTTGCGCCTGGTTTGAGGTATGTATCGCCGTCGTACATTCCGTAGTACCAGGAGTCACCGACAGAGTTATTCTGTACAATCTGAGCGGAATATTCGATGATATAATTCTTTTCAATCAAATCGGTAGAAGCTTCCACGCCGGAGCCATAGGTCCAGACGTCAGCTTCCACTCCGCGAGTAACGACAGGAAGATGATTGAATTGGGAGTTTCCCCATTCAGATCCATCTTCAAAAAGGATATAAGCAATATATGCTTTATATTCTCGAGCACCGGCTGATGCGGCATTCAATCGATGGTTACCACAGACGGATTCACCAACCATTAATTCGGTAGTCCAAGTTACAAACATGCCATATCCAGTGCTTTCGATAGGGCTATCATCGTCATAGCACTGAACAAAGTATATCGTGAATTTTGAGATATTCTTTGATGAGGTATTTGTTGCCAGGATATCAATATATATTTGTGAGACGTCCGCAGGTTTTTCGATATCAACCATTACATCTATTTCACAATCTCCTTCGAATGCTGACAAATCAGGCGTCGGAGTAGGCATAGGCGTGTTTGTTGGTCGTGGTGTCGCTGTAGGCGTTTTAGTAGGTTTTGGTGTGTTTGTAGGTTTTGGTGTACTTGTCGGCTTTGGTGTGTTTGTAGGTATTGGTGCTTTTGTCGGTTTCGGAGTGTTTGTTGGTTTGAATGCATAGGATGGTTGTGAGGTGGCTGAATTTGTACGGAATTTTTCGCTGGTATTACAATAGCAAATAGTAAACAAAGTTCCTGCGATAACCAGAAGTAACCCCCAGAAAACCAAATGTTTTTTTATAGATGTAATTTTAAGCTTTTGTCGTATACCGAAAACACCTGTTTCAACTAAGAAACCTAATGAGATAAAAAGCATTAACAGGAAAACACCTAGTTGATAAAGAGATAGGTCATGTCTGGTGGCATCAAAATCTACTTTAATTCCAAATGAAACCAAAGCACACAATGCAAATAATACAAATGAGAACCACATACATCCTTTGAAAAGTTTCTTCATTCTGTCCCTCCACAAAGCAATCTATAAAGTAATGGCAATGTTTATTCTGAAAATAGTATAGCATATTAGATATTTTTTTTGAAGGATAAAATAGTCAATAAACATTCTTGATGGTTAATCATTCTTAACCCACACTTAACTTTGCCTCAATTGTCTCGCTTCCTCTTAAATGCTATAATAAAGCCATAGGATCCTAACCGAAACAAAAAACGAGATGAGGAAAAGGAGGCCAAGAATTATGGCGATTGAGACATTTGGAAAACGGATTTGCCGTTTGCGGAAGCAGATAAACATGACACAGAAGGACCTGGCGAATCTGCTGGGGATTTCGGAGCCTGCGGTGTGCAAGTGGGAGACCGACAGCTCCATGCCGGATATTATGTTGCTGACACCTCTTGCGAGAGCATTGCATACGGATTTAAATACATTGCTTTCCTATGAAGAGATGTTATCACCGGAGAAAGTGAAGGAATTTGGGGATACCGCAGAAGAAATCGGACGGACAGATGGAACCGACGCAGAAATGCTGTATTGGAAGAAGTATTTGCAGGAGTATCCGAACTCCGAATCGCTAAAGCTGGCATGCGCAAAGCGGTTGATGCAACAGCAGGTGCAGGGAGTGGCGACGGGAGAGCAGAGGAGTGTCCTGGAGGAGCTTCTTCTTACGCTGTGTAAGTCTGAAGAGACCGAGATTAAGTTTGAGGCACAACGTTATCTGGCAAGCTTATACATCACAAGCGGGAGGTTTGAAGAGGCAGAAAGTATCCTTGCTACTCTTTCGAACTTTGATTTTAACGCAAGACATCTAAATGCATTGCTTTTGCAGGCAAAAAAGGAGTATGAGGCTGCGCGGAAGGAATCCGAGCAGTTTCTCTTTGAGTGTGTACAGAATGCATTGGTTTGTCTGTCCCGGTTGGCGGGGATTGCGGCAGCAACAAAGGAAGCTGAAAAAGAGCGGATGTATGCAGAGATGATGTGCCGGATGGAAGAACAACTGGGCATTCCGTTTTACCGCGGGGCAATGCAGATGATTGGTTGTTATTTGAACTCTAACGAGGTGGATGCGGCAACGGAGTGCTTCGAGACCTATGTAGATAAGCTGATTCATGCAGAAGAATGTTTGAAGGAGTCCATGTTTTTCGGTGATCTGGGAGAGGAGATCAGGTTTATTTCAAATGGTACTTTGGTGAGCCTTGCGGCATTCAGGGAAGAGTTATTGGAGGTTATGCAGAACCCTGCTTATATGAAACAGATTCGTGGCAATGAAATGTTTCAGAGGAGTATGGAGAAGTTGAAGTTGTATATGGAAGGAAAGTAAAGCAGTCTATGGCGGGAAGAAATTCCCGCCATTTTTGATTATAGTTGATTTTATAAATTTATTGCTAGCAACCTATTTCCTGTGATATTCTTACTATAGAATCAAACACATACAAAAAGAAGGAGGAAGCGACAAAGCTATGGCAGCTTAGTCCGTTGACTCTTTTTAACATGTACGACGAGGAAAAAAGGACAGGTAATATCACATTCCCGGAGGGATAAGTATGAGTAGACAAGGCGATTTTATGGTGTATTGCACCGAACAATATAAATCGGCGAAAAAGTTAAGCGGGAAGCAGGTTTCGGAGCTGTTCAGCCGCTATCAGGTATGGGATTATATTTATTCCTGTTTTGAAGCACTGCATACAACCGGTGCGAAGTATATTGTAGATGATATTGATTTGTATATAGAGGCAAGGCAGAGTGCGTTGGCATAAATGGTATTGTATGCAATCTATCAATATGGTGACTATGGACTTGCTTTGGCAAGTCCTTTTTTTCGGATATATGTTACACAATTGATTTGATAGGAGGAAGCATGATATAATAAAGGTGTATGTGGAGTGATGATAAATAAGAAATAACCATAGGAGGACGTATGTTATGAAAAAAACAACAAAGTTACTTTGTTTTGTGGTTGCAATGCTATGTAATACGGCATTTCTTCTTCTTTGTGGGTACGGGAAGATAAATCATCCGGATACGGCCACTTATCTGGATTGGTTGTTTGGTGTCGTGGCGGTGCTTGTTTTGGCATGCGGTGGTACCAGCGTTGCGGTTCAGTTGTATTTCAGAGGGAAATACAGCCATATGGAACGCCGGGTCTTTGATTGGAAATTCTGGAGGCAATGTTTTTTGTTGGCAGCATACTATATCGGAAGTGTGGTCTATCTTTCTGCCATGAAGTATGAGTTTATGGTGAGCTATCTTTCTATTTTTGCGCTTGCACTTTCTCCTTTGTGGTTGCTGGGTGGCAGTCGAATTCTTTGGAAGTCACAGGACGGCACGGAGTCGTATTTTCTGGATGATTTGGGAAAATGGTATGAAGTCCGTGAGGTAACGGAAAATGAGGACGGGGTGGAAATCAGATGTACTGCGCAGGACGGCAGTGTGCGGGCCTTTACCGTTGAGAAGAAAAAATGGAGAGGGTAGTATTTACGGTGGTGTGCTTCCGGCACGGAGTATTTCAAGGAGCGCAAGGAGATAAAGGCATTGACGGAACGAGGAGGATAGCTATGAAGAGATGATTTGGACGCTTTTTGTAAGTGAATGACGGATGCTGACATGCCTGACGCGGGTAACGGAAAGCGTTCGGGAAAAGCATTCCGAGCTGGTATTGAAGGAATAGTATTTTAGAAAAGGACTTGCAAAGCAGGTCCTTTTTCTGTTGACAAATAAAAGGTAATATGTTACTATTTATTCATAGAAAAGGTAATATATTACCGAATGGAGGTCTGTATGAATATAAAAGAAGTCATACAAAGTGGACAGGTTGATTTTACCGGAATAGAAGCATCTTATTTTTTATTGGGGCTACTGAGTGCGTTTGAGAATCGTTTTCAGGCGGTAGCGGACAGGACCATGGAGATAATCAGTTGGAAGCAGTTCTTTGCCATCGTATGTATCAATTTATGCAAAGAGAGTCCCACGTTAAAGGAGCTGGCGGATATCATGGGAAGTTCCCATCAGAATGTAAAGCAAATTCTGCTAAAGCTTGAAAAGAAGGGATTTGTAAGGTTTGTTCCGGATGAGAGAGATAAGAGGAAACAAAGAATAGAACTTACAGAGTACTGTGAAGCGTTCTGCAGAGAAAATAATCAGATGAGCGGAATGATTGTAAAAAAGATGTTTGAAGGTATATCCGAAGAACAATTAAAGATAACGATTCAAACCATCATACAAGTGGAAGATAATTTAAAAACAGTATAGGATAGAAGGATGATAATAAGATGGAGAGAAGAAAAGACTATTTAGCGATTATAACAATGATTTTGATGTTGATAACCGGTGTGGCGGGGATTATGTCTATTGATTTTACAAGGTCGTACGAGGTTGTAAATCAATATGGTCATACAGTGCAGATGTATGGTTACGGTATCTATGCATATGATACGTTCTTTTCGGCACCGATTTCGATAGGTACCGATTTCTGTATCGTATTTGCTGTGTTTCCCTTGTTTCTTTTTACCTATATAAGCTACAGAAAAAAGGGAAGCGAAACGACACGGTTAAAACTGATTTCTGTTTATGCGGTGGTCCTTTATTATGCTGCGAGTCTTTCCTTTGGTGTGACATATAACAGATTGTTTTTAGGGTATGTGGCGTTGTTTGCCTGTAGCCTGTTTGGAATGTTTGCTCAGATATCATGTAGAAAACCGGTAACGGCTGTTACTGCCACAAAAGGAGTAAGCGTGTTTCTGATTTTGTCGGGAATTGCGTTGATTGTTGCGTGGTTTCCTGATTTGCTCCCGTCGCTTATAAATGGAGGAACACTTTCCTTAATTGGAGTGTATACCACCAACATCACTTATGTATTAGATATGGGGATTATCAGTCCGATCTGCTTTATAACACTTTTTCTTTTAAAAAAGAGAAATGCTATGGGAACATTACTGCTGGCAGTGATGTTAAAGCTGTGTATCATCGTGGGAATTATGATGATTCCGCAGACGATTTGTCAAATGCTTTCCGGGTGCGATATACCGATTCCGGCATTGGTTACAAAGAGTCTTTCTTTTGTTGTATTAGGAGGATTTGCATATTATTTTAATCGGAAACTATATGCTGAAATAAAGGAGAATTAGGAGATGATGTTTATGAAAAAGATTATTGTCTATGGAAGTCATTACGGAACAACCAAGCGTTATGCGGAAAAGATGTCTGAGCTGACCGGATTGCCGGCAATGAGTTATGAGAAGGTAAAGAGTTTGTCGGAATATGATGAAGTTATCCATTTTGGCGGTTTGTATGCCGGTGGGGTCAAGGGGTTAAAAAGCACGGTAAAGTTATTGCCGCAAACCGCAAAACTGATTATTGTTACGGTAGGGCTGGCGGATGTTTCGAAAAAAGAGAATACAGACCATATAAAGAAGGCAATCGGAATGCAGGTGTCTCAGGACATTTTAGACAGAAGTTTGATTTTGCATTTGCGTGGTGGCATTGATTATTCCCGGCTTGGATTTCTGCACAAGGGGATGATGGCATTGGTACATAAGAAACTGAAAAGTATTCCGGATGAACAAAAGACTGCGGAAGATTGGGATATGTTGGAAACATATGGTAAAAAGGTGGATTTCACGGATTTTGATTCTTTGCAGCAAGTGATAGATGCTATGTAAGGTATACTGTTTTATTGACGCAGAGAGCGGAATATGTGTATAATGGAGGTGTCAGAGCGACAAATCTGTGAGTATGAGGTGACGAACATGGACGAACGTTTGGAACAGCAACTGGCTTTCAGCCTGGAGATTGATAAGGCAAAAAATATATTCAGACAAACCCATTTATCCGGCAAAGGAAGAAATGAGAATGATGCAGAGCATTCCTGGCACATGGCGGTGATGGCGTATTTGCTTAAGGAGTATTCCAATGAGAACATCGATGTGGCCAAGGTGATGCTTATGTGCCTCATTCATGACATTGTGGAAATCGATGCGGGGGATACCTACGCCTATGATGCGGAGAATCTGAAGACAAAAGAGGCCAGAGAGGAAGCGGCCAAGGAGCGTATTTTTTCCATGTTGCCGGAGGACCAGAAGAAAGAGCTGGTGGCGTTGTTTGATGAATTTGAGGCCTATGAAACGCCGGAATCCAAGTTCGCCCATGCCATGGATAATCTGC
>JAZNBY010000160.1:0-6095 GCA_045587325.1 Lachnospiraceae bacterium
ATTTTTTCAGTTTTTTATAAACGGTCATATGCATTGTCATGTAGCACGCAATACCGCCTATCACATTGGATATCGGTTCAGCCAGAAATACGCCTTTTGCCCCAAAGCCGACCCCAGGCAAAATCAAGGTCAGCGGAACAACGATAATGGCTTTCCTCAGCAGAGAGAAGAATATCGCATGACGAGCATCTCCCAACGCCTGAAAAGTACTTTGTCCCGCAAACTGCAACGCCATAAATACAAATCCGAAAAAGTATGTCTTTAACATCTGAATTCCCGGTGCAATCATTGCTGCCTCATCGGAGAAAATCCCAAACCAGAAGCCCGGAAACAGCAGAATCAGTATCCATGCAACCATGGTATAAGCCGCTCCTACCCAGGTATTAAACCGGACGGCCGATTTTGCTCTTCCGTACGCTTTTGCGCCGTAATTAAAACTGATGATTGGCTGAGCTCCGTTTACAATACCAAACACCGGAAGCATCACGATTTCTCTGATGGAGTTGGTCACCGTCATAATTCCCACATAGGTATCTCCACCGTAGCTCTGTAGTGTGGAATTGCACGCCACCTGTACCGCACAGTTGGTTCCCTGCATAATAAAATTTGCCGTTCCCAACTTGCAAATATCCTTTGTGATTTGTTTGCTGATTCTGATATTCTGTATCCGAAGCGGTACCGCCGCCTTCTTCCCAAACAAGAAGTACAATATCCAGGCAGCAGAAAGAGCCTGACTGATAATTGTCGCCAGTGCTGCACCTTCCACTTCCATATCCAGCAGAAAAATAAATACCGGGTCCAATAAAATATTGGTAGCCGCACCGATTACGACGGAACACATACCGATTTTCGGAAACCCTTGGGCATTGATATAGCCGTTTAAGCCTGTGGAAATCATGGAAAACACCGTTCCCAACAAATACACCTTCAAATATTCTCCTGCATATACAAAAGAATCCTCACTGGCACCGAAGGCAAATAGAATCGGCCTATGAAATACATACCCCGCAATCATCAAAAAGATCGAACTGCATAGCAAAAGACCAAAGGAAGTCCCAAGAATTTTCTCTGCCTCTTCCTCGTCGCCTCGTCCTCTTGCCATGGCAAACAAAGGCACACCTCCGTTGCCGAATAGGGCCGTAAATGCCATAATCAGCGTAATTACCGGAAAGGTCAAGCCCACACCGGTCAATGCCAGGCTATCGCCGTCTCCCATGTGTCCCAAATAAATCCGGTCCACTACATTGTACAAAAGCTGTACCAATTGAGCCACAGTAAGGGGAATCGCCTGGGCTACGATACACTTCCAGACCGGACCCTTGGAAAAATCAATTTTTGATGTCTTGCCCTCTGCTTTCATGTCTGTCACTTCCTACACTTCATAGCGCTATTTCTTCTGTTCTTTCTTCATAGCCCTCCTGTATTAAACTCATTATATCCGCAAAAAGAAACTGCGTCAAGGAATCTGCCTAATTCTGCATAGTGATCTGTTGCGTCTTTATCAGCGGATAATGGTATAGCTCCTTTCCCTCCAAATCACACCGATGCATGTCTACTGCACTGATACAATGGTTCTCATAAGTAGTGTAATAATAGATTCCCTTGTCCGTATTCATGCAGGAGGTATAGGCGGTAATCTCAAAGCTTCCGTCCGGCAGTACGGCACATCCCCGCTGCTGTTCCACCGCCCCGAGAATATGGAAAAACTGGCTGATACTTTCTTCCTCAGACTCTTCCGAGACAGAATTCAGTTTTACAAAGGCCGCCCGGACAAACCGGGAAGCGGATGACAAATCTCCAGGCAAACCGATGCCTCCCATTCCTCTGCTGTAGGCAGGAAGTTCCACATTGCCGAACCGATTCTCCTGTGTCAGCGCCGTCACATTCCTATAGTCACACAAATGTGTCATATGATAATCAAAGGGCGGATTGTTGGTCAGCACACCTATAGGATTCTCGTATATTTTCAAACCATTTCTCATAGATTCCACCGAAACCGCTCCTTCCTTGTCTGCCAAAATCCAATGGAGAGGCGTATTCGGAAAACGGTCATTGAAACTGATGTCGCACAGATTGATTCCTTCAAGAAGCACTCTTGCTTCTTTTAAATCCTTACACTGGGACAATATCCAGGGGATAAACTCGAAAGGAGCAATATTGTCCTTCCCTTCCGTCACCGGAAAATAGTATGCATTTCCCGGAAAATTCAGTCCCGCCATGGAAAGCCCCCATTCGTTGGTAGCTTCGTAGTATAGCGGATAATTGTCCGCCACTGTAGCCATCCCAATGATGGCATAATGACTTTTTATGGATGCCTGTTTTCGAAACGGGAACTCATAATTCCGCGGAGTTACCGTCACCTGTTCATCGTAGGTATATTCCAGGTCAAGGGTACGTCCGAAATAGTGATTCTTTGTTTTATAAGTGATTGCGGTACACATGGTAGCCTCCTTTTTTCATAAAAGAAAGACTGCCTAATCGACAGTCTTCGTTCCTTTTAGTATCTTCCTTTTTCACAAAAACATGCGGCCCGGATCGCCTTTTCTTTATCTTCCATCCCTACATATCGAATTTCTGTCATATCGCTCCTCATTCTCCGTTTACACGGACATATCCAAAATCGCGCCGGCCACATTACCGGAATACTTTACAAAATACTGCACCTTGGACAAATCCACATTCGGCATGTCCACTTCCACCACATGTGCCTCCTGGGCATTGGCAAAAGCTTCAGACTTCTCGCCGATACTGGAAGCAAGCTCACCTGCCTCCTCGTTCAGCGCATCCATCTTCTTTCGGAACTCCTCTTCTTCCTCCTCATCCCACAGAGACTCTCTCTTGTGGCGTTCTGCCTGTATGGCTATGGTCTGGGCCATCTTTGCCGCCTGGTATAGCTCTCCGTCATACTCCATAACCTTCTGTTCGTCGCTTGGCGGAACGATATCTCCCTTTGACATGGCACGGACTACCGCCATAATCTTGGCTTCGTCTATGGCCTGCTTCTCTCTGGCCGCCATCTGGGTCTTCCCCGCTGCCATATTTGCCACCGCAAACAACATGGCGTTATACTTCTCCCGATCCTTAAGCAACTGTTTCCGAGACGCCTCCGTCAAAATCAGCTCACTACCTTCTTCCGTCTTAACAATCTCCGCATTCTGCGCCTCAAGGGCCTCGTGTCCCTTGGGAATCCGGTAAGCCTCGTAAGTATGAAGAAATCCCGACATCGCACTGCTTACACTATTCATAGCTTTGCCCTCCTTTGCAACAACTCCGATAGCGGGAACTCCGTTTCCCGCAAATAATTCTTATCTTATATATCGGCAGAAAAGAGGGGAAAGTGTATATATGCAGTGATAAGTACTATTTCTCTGCCCACTTTTTACATTGTTCAATTCTTGCCCCCGGCGGATTGTCTCCATGTTCCGGGTCACAAGAATACTGCGTCAGCAACTCACACGGAATCTGCGGACATTCTCCGCAATGCAAAAATCCCTTCTCTTGGCAGCAAAGCGCCACAGGGCACTCGCCGTGAAACGGATGCCCATTCGTAGCAATACATCCGCCACAATTACAACTTTCAATAAACTCGCAACCTTCGCATCTTAATCCACATCTTGTGTCAATCATATCCGCATCCTCCGTAAAAAAACATTGCAAAACCATGCCGACCTGTGCTATACTATCCTTAGAAAGAGCAACCGCCACCAAGGTGGTTGACCTCACTTAGTAGTAAAAATGCCTACCTCGCACCGTCACGTACAAAGGTAGGCATTTTTATTTTCGCTTGTTATTCCTATCTATGTAGGCAAGCAGTGTGATTAAAAAAGTTGCAAACAAGACCAAGTCCTGAAATGTAAACAATTCCATCCGCACCACCTCCCTTCTATTACTAAAACGGGAGGCTACCACCCTGTACACGATTGCTCCACCATTATTATATCATGATTCGAACAAATGTTCAAGTGGTTTTCTTATTTTCCGGGACTTTTTTCTTTGTAACTCCTTCAACTACTCCGGCAGCACTTCCATCAGCCAGTGGGTCTCTGTCTCCCCATACTTTTTAAAACCGAGTCTCTGATACAACTCCCGGGCCGGATTCTCTCTAAAGGTCTGCAAATGCACGCGGCGACCCTTATTCTCTTCCAGCACTTTCTTTATAATCCGGCTGGCGATGCCCCGTCCGCGGTATTCCGGCAGAATCGCGATAAGCTCGATGAAAGCATCTCCTTTTTCATCATAGAAAAAGGTAAAAATGCCCGCATCCTTCCCTTCGCACTGAATGATATTCATATCCGGCAGATGTGCAGCCATCTCCTTCCTAATAATATCCGTCTGTACCTCCGTATTCCAGCCGTACAGCGTCTCAATGTACCAACGAAAGGATTTCTCCTTTAAGTCCAGTAAAAAGGGAATATCGGCCTCATTACAAGGTCGGAAGGTATAGTCCTGACGTAAACTGCCCCGCTCGATATTCTCCTGCAACATCGCATCCGTCACTTCATACAGCTTCTCCGAGCCTAACTTTGTCTTACTTTGTCTTTTGTATACCTGTTCCGAGCCAACCCCATGCTCCTTCCAGTCGTTGCCCCCGTTACTGTCATTTAACATGAGCGGTTGCAGATTATCCATGGCATGGGCGAACTTGGATTCCGGCGTTTCATAGGCCTCAAACTCATCAAACAATGCCACCAGTTCCTTCTTCTGATCCTCCGGTAACATGGAAAAAATACGCTCCTTGGCCGCTTCCTCTCTGGCCTCTTTTGTCTTCAGATTCTCCGCATCGTAGGCGTAGGTATCCCCCGCATCGATTTCCACGATGTCATGAATGAGACACATGAGCATCACCTTGGCCACATCGATTTTCTCATTGGAATACTCCTGAAGCAAATACGCCATGACCGCCATATGCCAGGAATGCTCCGCATCGTTTTCGTTTCTTCCCTTCCCCGACAAATGGGTTTGCCGGAATATATTTTTTGCTTTATCAATCTCCAGGCTGAAAGCCAGCTGCTGTTTCAAACGTTCGTCCATGTCAATCACCTCGTGGTACTCAAATTCCGGTATATTACTTCCGTTCGGATATGATACCATCAACTTATTTGAAGATGGTGCTATACGTCCATTTACTCTAGTGCCGGCATATTCACTCATGAAGTCTATTCCTTCAACACGTCTCATCCCGATTCTGTTCAGCGTCTCTATAAGTTCATCCATCGAAGCACAATCAAGGAAATGAATAAAGTCTGTATGGTCATGGTCCAAATCAATACTGTACTTCTTCATACTATAGCCTTGTTTCTCCAATGCGGTCAAAACAGCCATAATCTCATCTATTTCCCGCAACGAATCAAACTCGTACCAAACATTTCTTTTTCTTATATAATCACATTCTTCTCTGCCAATTACTTTCATTTTTCCCTCCGATGGTTTCATTTTCATTGTACATCTCAATTATACCGCACCCAAATAACAAAAGCCAGAATTATTTGTCCTCTACTGGTGGATTGAATAAGTTTCTGTTGCGTCAATAAAGTGAGGAAGGATCTGCCTTCCGGTAAGTCCTTCCTCGTTGTTCTTTCCTATGCACTCTTCAATGTCTTTCATTCAGTTCAGAGATCCTTTTAAAAGAGATTTTGTTACTGCATCTCCGTTGGCTTCTCTATACTCGCAAATCCGATTATACATCATAATCTCATCCAGCTTCCCGTCCAGAAACTCCAGTTGAAAACCGGCGTTGGAAGACTCTGAATAAGTATAGGTATGCGTAACAACTCCGCTATAGGAGGATACATACTCATATAACGAAATGTCTTCCTTAACAGTCGGATTTTTCTCCACCAGCTCTAAAAATGCCTCTTCGGACATACCCAGACAGATATCTCCCGGAAGTATCATCCGGTTATCCCACAAGGTGCCGGACGCATTTCCGCGTTGCACAACCTTATATATGGTTGCATCCACCGCACTGGTCTGATGTTCAGCGAAATTGAATACGGAGCATTCCAATATCACACCATCCTTCTTCAGAATAACTCCCCTATCCAACTCCTTCCCTGCCTTTACATTCTGTGCCAGAACAACTTCCCAGCCATTCG
>JAZNBY010000161.1:0-11310 GCA_045587325.1 Lachnospiraceae bacterium
CCACAGTAAGCGTCGCCACGGCCGTCCATAAGGTCGTTCTGGGACTCCTCAGCTGCAGCACAGATCATAGCCGGACCGTCGAAGTGCTTTACAAGCAAGGTCTCAGCGATTTCCGGACCGAAGTTTCCAAGATATACGCAAAGAGCGTTACATCCGTTCTTCTTTAAGTCTTCAACAGCTTCTAACATCTGAATTTCGCTCTCAACGATACAAACCGGACACTCATAAATGTCGTCCATGCTGTATTTTGCAGCGTAAGCAGTAACTACTGCTTTTCTTCTGTTAACGGACAGGCTTTCCGGGAAGCAGTCACGGCTAACAGCAACAATACCGATTTTAACTTTTGGCATATTGTTCATGTTTTTTCTTCCTTTCTCTTATTAAAAATTTGTTTTGTAACGATACAGTTACGCTACCTTCTATTATATTGTTTTTTGGGCTTTGTGTCAATAATCGTCATAGATTTCCATGAAAATATTTATTAGAAAATATTACGACATGTATTACGATTTTTATGACAAGCCCTCGATACTATATGTATGAAAGCTTTCGAAAGAGGAGAACAAAATTTACACTTATTTCATTGACTTTTCGCTTTTGCTTTCGTAAAATAATCCTTTGATGGAGATGTACGAGAACAGTGCATTCGGAGAATCGGCTCCGGATGACGGAAAGCAGGAAAGTCTATGGATTGGTTTGTATTATTGATCTGTTTTATTGCAGGAGCGGGCGCAGGCCTTGGGACCGGGTTTGCGGGAATGAGTGCGGCTGCGGTGATTACGCCGATGTTGGTGGCGTTTCTTAACATGCCGGCTTATGAGGCAGTGGGCATCGCCCTTGCCAGCGATGTGCTTGCCAGTGCGATTAGTGCCTATACCTATGGAAAACATAAAAATCTGGATATAAAAAACGGTCTGGTGATGATGGCGGCGGTACTTACCTTTACCATGGTGGGAAGCTTTGTTGCCAGTCTGGTGCCGAATACGACCATGGGAAGCTTTTCCGTGGTAATGACCATGTTTCTTGGCGTGAAGTTTATTGTAAAACCGGTCATGACCACAAAGGAGAAGATGGCGGAGACCTCGGCAAAGAAGCGTCTTTGGCAATCCATCGTCTGCGGAGTGATGATTGGCTTTATTTGCGGATTTATCGGTGCCGGCGGCGGAATGATGATGCTTTTGATTCTGACCGGCGTGCTTGGCTATGAATTAAAAACCGCAGTGGGAACCAGCGTATTCATTATGACGTTTACGGCGCTGACCGGTGCACTCAGTCATTTTGCCATCGGCGGGACTCCGGACTGGTTCTGCCTGGTGAGTTGCGTGGTATCCACCCTTTTGTGGGCCCGTATTGCTGCAAAGTTTGCCAACAAAGCAAAGCCTGCCACCCTAAATCGTGTCACCGGTGTGATTTTGGTGGTACTGGGAGCGGCGGTGTTGCTGGTGGGGATGCTGTAGTTACCGGGAATCAAATAGAAAAAATAAAAAAATTAAAAAAGTACTTGCATTTTTTAAAAAGATTGGTTATAATATCATTCGTGGCTGTGATACACAGCGGAATATTTTGGGGTATCGCCAAACGGTAAGGCAACGGACTCTGACTCCGTCATCTCAAGGTTCGAATCCTTGTACCCCAGCTTAGAAGCATCGCATGGAATATGCGGTGCTTTTTCTTTTGTGCGGGCACGGAGCACGAGCTTGCACGGAAGTCAATACTTGACTTTTCTTCTTAGATACCTCATACTGAATACAGAAAGAAAAGGAGGTAGTTACAATGCAGGAGGTATACGAGTTTTTAAAGAAAGCAGGAACTTATTATCTGGCAACGGTGGAGGGTGATCAGCCGAGAGTCAGACCATTTGGAACGGTGAATATTTTTGAAGACAAGCTTTATATTCAGACCGGTAAGGTAAAACCGGTGTCAAAGCAGCTGGCCGTAAATCCCAAGGCGGAAATCTGTGCATTCATGGACGGTATATGGCTTCGTGTGGCAGGAGAGTTGATTGAGGATGACAGAAGAGAGGCCAGACAGGCGATGCTTGATGCATATCCGCATTTGCAGGCCATGTATTCTGCGGACGACGGAAATACCCAGGTGTTGTATTTGAAAGATGCTACGGCAACCTTTGCGAGTTTTGGGGGAGCACCGAGAGAAGTGAAATTCTAAGAGGGAAACAAAAGCTAAGAGTAAAAGTGTAATACCGAAAGGAGGCTGTCATGGAACCTTTTTCAGAGGAAAAAAAGAAAGACAGCGTCCTTTCGGTTTTCTTATGGATATTTTTGGTAGCGGCGGTGCTTGTTTTGCTGATACTGGTGCTGACGCTGCTTGATAGAAATGGTACGCTGGACCGGTGGAAGACCCGGTATACGGAATGGAAAGAAGAAAAAGCGGCAAAAAAACGGGCGGAAAGTGCCGGAGAAAAGACAGTGCATTATTTCGGACCTTCCGGGGTGGCCGACTATGAAAGCTGGTTCTCGGGAGCGTGGATGGATGGCCTTTTGACGGATGAGGAAACGGGAGATATAGGGGCTGCTGAAGCAGAAGGTTGGAAATCCGATCCGTTGCGGCATGGACTGACCGAAAGTCCGGTAAAGGGAGCGGAATCCTTTTGGAGCGATGTGACGAAGGTAACGGAGCAGGTGGTGTTGTATGCCCAGGCGGATACGCCGCTTTACGGGACGCCGGATCAGAAGGGACATGTATACGGACATGGAGGAGCAGGAGAGGAATTCCACCTTTTCGGAGTGTTTGAGGATGGTTGGTATGTGGTATCGGACGGGCGCTATTATTATTGCTCGGAGGGCAGCCATTATACGATGGTAAAACCGAGTGCCTTCTCGATAGAAGAGGCAAAAACGGTGGTGGAGAAGGAAAAGGTGTTTCATGAAGTGGATACCATCCTGCAGAAACCGGAGCTTCCTCACGGGTGTGAGGTGACAGGTCTGGCAACCTTGTTATCCTATTATGGGGTGAGAGCCGATAAATGTGAATTGGCGGACGAGTGGCTTCCGAAGGGAGTCTGGGGACAGACGGATTTTCGGGAGGCCTTCGTAGGAGATCCGAGGAAAACCTATGCATCGGCGGGGTGCTATGCATCGGTAATAGCGGATATGGGAAACCGGTATTTGGATTCCGAAAAGAAGGAATTGACGGTAACAAGCGCAGAAGGTGTGGACTGTTATGCACTGCTTTCTATGGTGGAAGAAGCACCGGTGTTAGCTTGGACCACCATGAACTTAAATGCTCCGTACATTGCCCAGGTGTGGAATGTGGACGGAGAAGAATTGTACTGGCTCAATTATGAGCATTGTGTGGTGCTGACGGGGTACGATTTGGAAAAGGAAGTCTTTTACGGAACGGACCCGCTCTATGGTCCTTGTGAGTATGATATGAAGCTGTTTTTGCTTCGCTTTCAGACCATGCATTCTCAGGTGGTGCAAATTGAAAAATAGCTGCCTGCGGACGAAACTATAGGAGAAACAGTGGAAGAAATTATAAGGGAAACAACGGGAGAAACTGCAGAAAAGGCAGAGAATGGAATAGCATAGAAAAAATCGGCGCAGGAAATTGTTGACAAATGACCTGCGCCATGTTATATTTTAACTGTACTAAGCGTGCTAGTACAGTTGGAAAGGAGGGAGAGACCGGTGATCATCATTGATTACACTGACAGAAGACCTATTTACGAGCAGATTGTAGAACGGTTTCAAAGTCTTGTGTTGTGCGGTGTTTTGGAGAAGAATGCTCCATTACCCAGCGTCCGGAGTTTGGCTATGGAGCTGTCCATCAATCCCAACACCATTCAGCGCGCCTATACGGAGCTTGAGCGCCGGGGTGTAATCTATACGGTAAAGGGCAAAGGAAATTTTGTGGCAGATACCCAGGCAGTGCTTACCCTTCGGGAAAAAGAAGTGAAGGAGGAAGCGGGACGACTGGTGAGAAAGGCGAAAGAGGCCGGGATTACAAAGGAAGAGCTAACGGCACTCCTGGATGCTGTATGGAATGAGGAAGTACCAAAACAAAGTATAGGAGGTGGAGCGGATGATTAAGATAGAGAATGTGACAAAACGCTTTGACGGGATGTTGGCGGTGGACCGGGTTTCCGTAGAGGTAAAAGAAGGTATCGTATTCGGGATGGTAGGAACCAACGGTGCCGGAAAATCCACCCTGCTTCGGATGATTGCAGGAGTATTACGACCGGATGAAGGCACTATAACGGTGGACGATCAGCCGGTGTATGAGAATCCGCTTGCAAAGAAGGATGTATTTTATATTTCCGATGATGCGTATTACTTAAACAACGGAACACCGGAGGATATGGCGGATTATTATGGTGCGGTCTACAAAATGTTTGACAGACAGCGCTATATGGAGCTGCTTCGTCAGCTGGATTTGCCGATTTCCCGGAAAATCAGTACTTTTTCCAAGGGAATGAAAAAACAGGTGTCTATTTTGTTGGGCGTATGTGCGGAAACAAAGTATCTGCTTTGTGATGAGACCTTTGACGGCCTGGATCCGGTGATGCGTCAGGCGGTGAAGAGCATTTTTGCAAAGGAGATTACGGAACGGGGACTGACACCGATTCTGGCATCTCATAACCTAAGGGAGTTGGAAGATATTTGTGACCATGTGGGACTGCTTCATAAAGGCGGTGTGCTGTTGTCCAAGGATCTGGAGGAGATGCGGACCGGCATTCACAAGATTCAGTGCGTATTTATGGATGAGGAGCAGGAACAGAGAGTATTGATGGGGTTGGATGTAGTAAAGAAAGAGCAAAGGGGACGACTTTTGACTCTTACCGTGCGGGGAGTACAGGAAGAAATCAGTGCCCGTGTGACAGAGGCGGAACCGGTATTTTTCGAGATGCTTCCATTGACCTTGGAAGAAATCTTTATCAGTGAAACGGAGGTGGCAGGCTATGACTTTAAGAAACTCATTCTTTAGCTTGATGAAACAAGATCTAAGACAACGCCTGTGGACCATTGTGTTGGCTGCCATCGTATTCTGTTTGCCGGTGCCGATTTACATTGCAATGCGGATTTCGGGTGCTGTAGGGTATGGAACTGCGTCAATGGAGACTTTTGCCAGAAGACTGGCAGCTCCTATGATAGCAGGCAGCCCATGGATGGTGCTGGTAACGATTGTGGGTGCAACCATCTGTGTTTTGACCGGCTTCGGCTATCTGTTTTCGAAAAAGAAGGTAGACTTTTTCCATGCTTTGCCGGTAAAGAGAGAGACCCAGTTTGCGATACGCTATATCAACGGTGTACTTATCTATCTGGTACCGTATTTGGCGATGATTATAGTCAGTATTTTAATTATGACCTTCATGGGAGTTATGCGACCGATTGTGTTTACAGTGGTGATGCGAGGATTTGCTGTGCATCTGCTTGGGTATCTGACTATCTATACCACATTGGTTTTAGGCGTTATTTTTGTAGGAAATGTTGTGGTATTTTTTGCAGTCAGCGGATGGATGTTCGGGCTGACACCGATGGCACTTTTCTTTTATAACAGTTTTGAAGTAGAGTTTTTCCATACCTATAGTCACATGGCGGATGCGCTTACGGAACGTATGCATACCTTGCGTTTTCTGAGTCCGGGCTATTTCTATGTGACAGCCATAGGGGGAGAACGGAGCCTGGCCCCGGTATTGTGGCAGCAGCTGGCATTTACCGTGGTTTTGATAGCCCTTGCATTGCTTCTTTACCGGAAAAGAGCATCGGAGGGTGCGGGAAAAGCCATTGCGTTTTCTGCATTAAGACCGGTGATTCGTTGTTCGATGGAACTTATGGCGGGTGCTCTGGTAGGAATGTTCTTTTACGGTATGGCGGATGAATACTCCAATGTAAGCTGGATGATTTTCGGAGCATTGCTTGGCGTGGTTCTGAGCCATATGTTGATTCAGAGCGTGTTTTATTTTGATATCAGGGAGTGTTTTGCCGGGAAATGGTCCATGGCTGCCTGTGGGATTGTTGCCATCGCGTTTGTACTGATTATGCGGTACGATGTATTTGGATACGATACGTATTTACCGAAGAAAGAGAAGATTGCCTCTGTTGCGATTGATATGGCCGCATTTGATAATTATCGTGATGGTTATCTCTTTGACGATAGGACGATTGCATGGCGGGATGAAGCGGAGATTATGAAACTGACGGATATGGAGGACGTTTATCCGTATCTGAAAGCGGTCATCAGAGACAATGAGTATTATTGGGACAGAAGAGAAGAAGGGAAATCATTGTCCGGCTACACTCCGGTTACGGTGGCATACCGGTTAAAAAACGGAAAGGAAGTGTATCGTGACTATCAGACCCGGACTGTACAGGAGGAACTGTTTGCACCGATTTTTGAAAGTAGGGAATACAAGGAGGCGCATTACAGCGACATCTATACCATGCCGGAGAATTTTATAAGCGGAGTGACGGTAAGAAATGCAATGAATGTGCGGGAGATGCATCTGGAGAAAGGGGAACGGGATGAGTTTTTAACGATTCTTCGCAGTGAGCTGTCTGCGGTTACGTTGCGTGAAAAGTATGAAACGTTGCCGGTTGCCATGCTGACCATTCATACGGAAAACAATGCAATCCGGAAGAAAGACGAATATTACGCAGACGCGTTGATAAGGTGTGAGGTGAAATTGCCGATTTATGCCTCCTTTACGGAAACATTACGTTTCCTGCGGGCCAGAGGCTTTGATCCGGAGGCAGAGTACTGCTTTACCGGAAAGGAAATGATGCGTCTGGAATTGCCGGAGCGGTTGTACAAAGAGTACGGCGGTTACTATGAAGGAGCAGTCTACGAGAATAACGGCGGATTGTATGAGGACGTCAAAACGTCAGACGGTGTTTATACGGAGACCTGGGGGTACGGTGCCAATGTAATACCGGTAAAAGAAGAACTTTACAGCTGGTTGCTTAGTCTTTGTACCTGGGAGGATTTATACGGGTATGGGTATCCGGGATATTCGTTCTACAATCATTACCGGGTATATCTGGATGTACCGATGGAAGGGTATAACAGACACGAAACCTATGGCTTTATCATTCCGGAAGACGCAGACCTGTCATTGTTGTTTCCGTAAGATTTGATCATGTGAAATTCCCTTTACAAATGCGTTGCTTTATCGAAGAAAATCGGTGGGCAACGCATTTTTGTCTTGTTTTTTTTGTGAAAAAATGATACACTATCCCCATATAATAAAGAGTAAAATCGAGTATGGTATGCTGTAAGACTGTGAGATAGAAAGGTCGCGGCATAGAAAGAGGTTGTTATGGAACGTTTTTGTGTCCCGGAGGGGTATTCTTCTGCTCTTTCCATAAAGGAAACGCAGGGTGCAATCAAGCATGTAAAGGATTATTTCGAGCGTCAGCTGGCAAAGCAGCTGAATCTGACCCGTGTGTCCGCTCCGCTTTTTGTAAAGCCGGAGTCCGGTCTTAACGACAACTTAAATGGTGTGGAGCGCCCGGTAGCTTTCGGAATCAAGGAGCAGGGTGACGCTATCGTAGAAATCGTACATTCCCTGGCAAAGTGGAAGCGTATGGCACTGAAAAAGTACGGTTTTTCCTACGGGGAAGGTCTGTATACCGATATGAATGCCATCCGTCGTGATGAGGATACGGACAATATCCATTCCATCTTTGTGGACCAGTGGGACTGGGAAAAGGTGATTCTGCACGACGAGCGGAACATTGAGAATTTAAAGTCCATTGTGCGCAATGTATATGCGGCCCTTCGTGAGACCGAGCATTACATAGCAGATAAGTATGATTATATCGAAGAAATTTTGCCGGAGGAGATTACGTTTGTAACGACGCAGGAACTGGAGAATATGTATCCGAACGATACGGCAAAGGAACGTGAGAATAAAATCACCCGATTAAAGAAGGCAGTGTTTATTATGCAAATCGGTGATAAGCTGGCTTCCGGGGAACGTCACGACGGCAGAGCACCGGACTACGACGACTGGCAGTTAAACGGTGATATTATGGTATATTATCCGGTACTTGACATGGCTCTGGAACTTTCCTCCATGGGCATCCGTGTGGATGAGGCTTCTTTGGCGGAACAGCTTAAGAAGGCAGGATGTGAGGACAGGGCAGAGCTTGCGTTCCAGAAGGCGGTATTAAATAAGGAACTTCCGTATACCGTAGGCGGTGGTATCGGCCAGTCCCGTATTTGTATGTTTTTCTTAAGAAAGGCACACATCGGTGAAGTACAGGCATCCATTTGGCCGGATGCGGTGAGAGAAGAGGCCGAGAAAAAGGGTGTTATGCTCTTGTAGAATTAGTCCCTTTTGGGGCGATAGCATAAAGATGCTGTTGCATAAAGGTTTTGGAAGCTTTTGTGTGACAGCGTTTTTTGCTACATAGGAAAGTACGGACATTCAAGGGAGAATGTACCGATAAGAATTCATAAAAGGAGGAAAAGATATGACAACATTAAAAGCTGTTGCGGCACCGTTTACAAAAGGAGTCAATTTTACGAATTGGTTGGAGCATCGTTCGGCAGACCAGGTGAATCCGGATTTTTTTACGAAACAGGATTTCAGGAACGCAAAGAGTCTGGGGTGTGATGTAATCCGGTTACCGATTCATTTTGAGAGATTTTGCATGGAAGCGGACGGATATCGCATTCCGGATAGTATTTGGGCGATTTTGGACCGGGTTGCAGCATGGGCAGAAGAATTGGAGCTTTATGTTATTTTTGATTTTCATAATAACTGTCATGCGGATTCCGCTACTTCCAACGATGTGGAACAAGTATTGACACCGGTATGGAAGCAGATTGCTATGCGTTATAAAGATTCTACGGAGTTTCTGGTGTATGAACTGATGAATGAGCCCCATGGAATTGAGGTGGCATTGTGGAATGAGATTATAGACCGGCTATTTCGGTTGGTGCGGAGTATTGATAAAAAACATTATATCATTGCGGGAGGTGCGGATTGGAACAGCTTCTCGGCAATGAAGACGCTACCGGATTTTCATGATGATAAAGTGATCTATACGTTCCATTTTTACGATCCGCATACGTTTACACATCAGGGAGCATCCTGGAGTCATTTGGAGCGGGTAGTAAATATTCCGTTCCCGTACGATGAAAAAAGGATGCCGCCACTTCCGGAGAATGCTACTGAAGATGAAAAAAGACGATTTGCAGCTTATCCGGAACAGGGGACAGTAGAGGCGGTGGCACGCTTCTTTGACCAGTATGCAGAATTTAGTGTGGAGAGAAATGCTCCGGTATTTTGTGGGGAATTCGGGTGCTTTGCACCATTTGCAAAGCACGAAGAGAGAGTAAACTGGTATACCATCGTGACGAATCTTCTGGAAGAACGCGGAATCGCCCGTACCAGTTGGGACTATTACGCCGGATTCGGAATCTTTAAGATGGAACGGAAACCACCTTTTGAAAAAGGGAAATGGGTATTGCCGGAATTCCCACAGGATGTGGATGAAGATATTGTAAGGGCGTTGGGATTGGAAATGCCGCGTGCATAGCGCTAGCCTTAAGACGTCGAATACATCGTATGATTCCTCAAGAACTAGCTCTCGCTCACGCGCAAACGTAGCGGTACTAGGCTCGACAATACCTCGGCAAGTGCCGACGTTTGCTTATGGTTCTTTACGGAATTATCCGGCGTCTTCGGCTTAGTTATTAGGCATTAGCACGCGTACCGCGTGGCATAGCATAAATAAATCCCCGGTTGAGAACGAGTTCTCACCGGGGATTTTCTTATGCTATTTACTAAGGCTTTCGCGATTCTTAGTTCTCAGCCATCTTTGCAAGTTTAGCGTACTTGTCAGCAGCATCCTTTGCAGCCTTCTCGAAGAGTGCATTTGCTCTCTCCGGATTGGTTCTGGAAAGTCTGTTGTAACGTACTTCGCTTTCGATAAATGCCTTGTAATCAGCGGTCGGTGCCTTGGAGTCAAGCTGGAACGGATTCTTGCCTTCCTCTGCAAGACGCGGATCGAAGCGGAAGAGGTGCCAGTAACCTGCTGCTACTGCGTTCTTCTCCTCGGTCTGAGCGTTCTTCATACCGCCCTTGATACCGTGGTTGATACACGGAGCGTAAGCGATGATGAGGGACGGACCCGGATATGCCTCAGCCTCTGCGATTGCCTTTACACACTGGTTGTAGTCAGCACCCTGAGCGATCTGTGCAACGTATACATAACCGTAGCTCATTGCAATTGCTGGAAGGTCTTTCTTCTTAACGTCCTTACCTGCTGCTGCGAACTGTGCGATAGCACCGGTCGGAGTAGCCTTGGAGGACTGACCACCGGTATTGGAGTAAACTTCGGTATCGAATACGAAGATGTTTACATCCTGGTTAGCTGCGAGAACGTGGTCAACGCCGCCGAAACCGATGTCGTATGCCCAACCGTCACCACCGAAGATCCACTGAGACTTCTTAGCTGCGAAGTCCTTGTTTGCAAGGATGTACTTGCGATCTTCGTTATCACAACCGCAAGCTTCAAGAGCTGCGATCATCTTCTTGGTAGCCGGACCGTTCTCGGTGGAGGAGTTTACGGTATCAAGGTAACCCTGAAGAGCTGCCTTAACATCGTCCTTCTCTGCTACTGCAAGTAAGTTCTCAGCTGCTGCTACAACGCGCTTTCTGAGAGCCTTCTGTGCAAGCTGCATACCGAAACCGTACTCTGCGTTATCCTCGAATAAGGAGTTAGCCCAAGCCGGACCCTTGCCTTCCTTATTTACAGTGTACGGACAGGACGGGGAAGAACCGCCCCAGATAGAGGAACAACCGGTTGCGTTGGAGATATACATTCTATCACCGAACAACTGGGTAATTAACTTAGCGTACGGGGTCTCACCACAACCTGCACAAGCGCCGGAGAACTCAAGAAGCGGCTGCTTG
The DNA here is from genome assembly GCA_045587325.1 of Lachnospiraceae bacterium. Classification (GTDB taxonomy): domain Bacteria; phylum Bacillota; class Clostridia; order Lachnospirales; family Lachnospiraceae; genus SIG307. The sequence continues at coordinate 10,886 of JAZNBY010000161.1, forward strand.
AACTGGGATCCCTTCGGAGTGGTTACCTTGAACTTCTCAAGAACTTCTTCCGGAGTTTCAATGGTAGTACCGTAATCGAACATCTTCTGAGCCTCATACTGAGTCTCAAGGTTAGCCATGGAAAGTGCCTTGTTGCCCTTAACTTCCGGACAAACATTTACACAGGAGCCACATCCGGTACAATCAAGTACGGAGATGGACATAACGAACTTCTTATCAGCTACACCCTTCATGTCAGCCATAGCAGTACCAGCCGGAGCCTTTGCAGCAGCGTCAGCATCCATAACTACCGGACGGATAACAGCGTGCGGACATACATAGGAACAAAGGTTACACTGTAAGCAGCTCTCCGGATTCCAAACCGGAACATCAACTGCGATACCGCGCTTCTCGTAAGCTGCGGAACCGGTCGGGGTGGAACCGTC
>JAZNBY010000162.1:0-4205 GCA_045587325.1 Lachnospiraceae bacterium
GAATCTCTTCACAGAAATCCGCATAGAGATTTAACATCTGAATGGTTCTCTCCTCCGCTTCCTCTGCGGTTGCATGAGCGGTATGACCCTCCTGCCACAAAAACTCCATGGAACGAAGGAACGGCCGGGTGGTCTTCTCCCAACGAACAACGGAACACCACTGATTGTATACCTTCGGAAGGTCACGGTAGGAACCGATAATCTTGGAATAAAAATCACAGAACAGCGTCTCGGAAGTCGGACGTACGCACATACGCTCCTGTAACTTCTCGCCACCACCGTGGGTCACCCATGCAACCTCCGGTGCAAAGCCTTCCACGTGATCCTTTTCTTTGTTTAACAAACTCTCCGGAATAAACATCGGCATATAAACATTCTCTACTCCGGTTTCCTTAAAACGACGGTCCAATTCTTTCTGAATCAGCTCCCAAATCGCATATCCGGAAGGGCGGATAATCATACATCCCTTAATACCGGAATACTCAACTAACTCTGCCTTCTTCACGATATCCGTGTACCATTGTGCGAAATCTTCCTCCATGGAAGTAATCGCTTCTACCATTTTCTTGTCTTTTGCCATTTTCTTTCCTCCTTTTACCGAGTCAACCATTTTTTACTAAATACATTCGAGGGAACCTTTCTTTCCGCACGTCGGCTCCGGGCTTGGCGGATTCTTACGTTCGCCAAATGAATTTGCCTACAGCCTTAACCCGCGCGGACACTTTTCTTTTTTTGCCTTCCCGAAGGGGCGCGCTTTTAGCGCAGTCGAAATCACCTCTTAGAAAAGACTGGGCGCGAGGCCACACCCGAGCGTCCTAGTCGTTCTTAGAGGAAGTTTGACGGAGCGTTGCGCTTAGCAACAAAAGAAAAGATGACCGCAGGGTTAAGGCTGTCCGGCATATCACCGCGAACGTAAGAACGGGACGACGTGCGGACATAAGAAAATCCCCTCTATGGGAACTTCCCATAGAAGGGACCAAATATCATTCGGCGGTACCACCCTTCTTAGCCGGTCTATCCGGCTCTCTCACACAGCATTCACTATGTTCCCCCGCTATCGCTGGGATGCGCCGCGCTCCTCACGTGGGACTCCGAGGCCGGTTCTATCCGCATGTCCGGGAGGCTCTCAGCATGTGTTTCCACATCCTTCTTCTCTGTACAGATTGCACTGATATACTATTCCTCTTCACAGTCACGTTATCTTCAAAATATATGTGTATCATAACCGAATTCCATGTATTTGTCAATCAGAATTTCATTTTTCCTCTGACGCTCCTTAGTTCCGGCAACTTCGGTTCACCAAATAACTTCCTTACCGGTTCATTACTTCCGTATAGCTGTGGTCTATGGTTATCACACAGAAATAGGTCGGATATGTCTCCTTCACCAGTTTATCAATCGCTTCTTTCGTTTCCTCATCGCTTTTTCCAATCCCATGAGGTACCACGCAGTCAAATATGACATTTGTATGGGTCGTTCCCGGCACCAGACGAAGATCGTGTATCGTCAACTCCGGATGTATCTTTTTTACCTCCAGGGAAAGCCAATGACGCAGATTGGTAACCGACTCATCCTTTGTAATAATCGGATCCATATGTACAATCAGGTGAAGATTCAAATCCCTCAAAAAATCCCGTTCGATATTATCTACCATGTCGTGGCTTTTCAGAACATCCTCTTCTGCCGCCACTTCTACATGGACACTGCCGAACTGCCTTCCCGGACCGTAATCATGAATCATCAGATCATGGGTCCCGAACACCCCGGGATAACCCATAATTCGTTCTTCAATCTCCCGTACCAATGCCTCGTCTGCCGCTTTTCCCAAAATAGGATCCAGCGTTTCCTTCACCAAATTAAGTCCACTGTACAAAATAAACACTGCCACCGCCAGGCCCATATAACCATCCAATTCCAGGCCTGTCACATAAGATAGCACAGCAGCTGCCACTACCGTACCTGTGGCAATCACATCGTTTCTGCTATCCGCCGCAGTAGCCATAAGGGTCTGAGAGCTGATACGTTTACCCAAGGCCCTGTTAAACACGGCAAGCCATAACTTCACAACAATTGCTCCAAGCAACACGGCTACCGTTACCCAGGAAAACACAACCGGCTTCGGATTTAAGATTTTCTGAAAGCTTTCCTTAAACAATTCCACTCCGATCACCAGAATCAACACACATACCGTCAGCCCTGCCAGATATTCGTATCTGGCATGACCGTAAGGGTGCTCCTCGTCTGCCGGACGACTGGCCATTTTAAAACCGAGAAAACTTACAATTCCGGAAGAGGCGTCTCCCAGATTATTAAATGCATCTGCCGTAATTGCCACCGAGGCCGTCAACGTTCCCAAAATAAACTTTCCCGCAAACAACATAAGATTGCACAAAATCCCCACAACACCGGATAACTTTCCGTACGCCGCCCGCACTTCCGGCAACTGCGGTTTCTCATGATTTTTTACAAACAAACGGACCAGCCATTTCGTCATAGCACCTTCTCCTTCCGTATATTACATATCTATTCCAATGAGATCTCTTCTCTGTCCGGCCCGGTGTCTACCTCTAACAGCGCACGGATTACCACCAATCCGAAGGGCCCCAGTATCACACCTGCCACACCAAACAATTCCACGCCGACATATACCGCCATCAGCGCATACAGAGGCGGAATTCCCATCCGATCACCAAGCAGCTTCGGTTCCAGAATCTCCCGCACCAGCACACAAAGCACATAGGTAATTACCAAAACTACAGTCCCTGTATAATCACCCCTTAAAAAGCAGACTACGGTCCATGGAACCAGCACAAGCCCCGAACCCAAAATCGGAAATGCATCAAGAAGTGCAATTCCCACACCCAGTAACAGCGCATAGTCCCGTTTTACAAATAAAAACCCTATGGTACAAATCGTTGCTACCAAAAGCATCAGAATCCCCTGGGTCTTTAAATATGCCGTTCCCGCAAAGGACAGCCGCCCCATGACTTGCTTTGCCTCTCCGTAAAAAGGACTTCTCCGATAGCCTTTGGCATATTTTTCCCGGTCGCTTAACATAAGCACCGCAGAAACAAAGGCAATCAATATGCCGGCAAACAAATACGCCACCGTTCCCACTAGCTTTATTGACTTTTTGGATAGCTCCGGTAGCACATCGGTATTTACCGTTTCTCCCATACGGCTTATCCCCGCATACATCAAATTCTCCGCCGTGCCTCTTTTTAAAGAAAACCAGCCGTCTACCCGGGAGCAGATCTTTTCCGCCCCCTCCATGGCCCAGGTACGGTACTCGTCATAATGCGCAATCAGACGGAGAACCTGCTCCGTCAGAAGCCGTCCCAGAAAAAACAAGCCGGCTCCCAATAACAAAAGCAATAGAGACACCACCAAAGCAGCTCCCGCACCGGTAGGAATGTGTGCCTTTCGTTTTAAAAACAAAACAACGGGACGCACCGCACCCGCCAGCAAATATGCTGCCACAAAGGGCGCAAACAGCACAAGTGCATAGCGAAATGCAAGATACACTCCCGCTGTGACTCCAATCAGTTTATATAATTTTACGTATTTTTCCTGCAAGAAAAACGATGTTCCCATAACAGCACACTCCCTTCCGACACACTTTCCTATATTCAGTATGTCCGGTTCTTGCTTCTGCTATGGCATTGTTTTTCTGTCAGAATATCCGCTTTCTTCCTTTTATAACTCCACTACCATAAATTCCACACCGCAAAGCGTCTGGGTACTTACCGTTCCCTCTGCCTTTTCCCTAGCAAAATCCTCTGCCGGCCGATCCTTACAAAGAATCAGCTTGGAGCCGAGTTTTTCTCCTTTTGCAAGTTTTTCTTCTGCCGCTTCTGCTTCCTGCACAAGAATTTTAGCCAGAATCTCCGGCGCACAATCACTGGAATCCAGTACCAGATTGTAATTTGAATAATTAAAATATTCGATACCGTAGATATCCTTATAACGACGGTCCTCCGTAGCCGCGCGGTCCTTTAAGCCGGCCATACACTCCTCCACGGACTGATAAGACTCCACGTCACCGCGGCTCTTATCTGCCAGTACGCGGGATGCCGCCACGGGAAGGCTTACGGATAAAAATACTCTAAAGGATTCCTCCACAAAGTTCCATGCCAGACGGGAATCAAACAAAAGCTTCCTATCCTTCTGCTCTCTGGAAATCCGCGCCGTGGTATCGTCAATCA
>JAZNBY010000163.1:0-35747 GCA_045587325.1 Lachnospiraceae bacterium
TGTTCAGCGGCTCCATTCATGTGGTAGACGAAGTGGCATATGACATTATTGCATTGTACGAAACCACCTCTGCGGAGCAGATTGTTACGATGATGACGGAAAAGTACCGGGACAAGGGCTTGACTGCAGAAGAAGTAAGCGAATGTCTGCGTGATGTGGAAGCTTTGGCGGCGGGAGGACAGCTTTTTTCCAAGGATATTTATGCGGATAAGGCGGGTGTGTTAAAGAATAGAAGCAATGTGATAAAAGCTCTTTGTCTTCATGTGGCGCATACCTGTAATCTGAACTGCAATTATTGTTTTGCAAGCCAGGGAAAATATCAGGGAGAACGTGCATTGATGTCCTTTGAAGTAGGAAAGCAGGCACTTGACTTTTTGATTGCCAACTCCGGCACCAGAACGAATCTTGAGGTGGATTTCTTCGGTGGAGAACCGCTTATGAACTGGGATGTGGTGAAGCAATTGGTTGCTTATGCAAGAACCCAGGAACCGATTTACAATAAAAAGTTCCGTTTCACTCTTACCACCAACGGTGTCCTGGTGGATGATGATGTCATTGAGTTTGCAAATAAAGAAATGCACAATGTGGTACTTAGCCTGGACGGAAGAAAGGAAGTACACGATCGTTTGCGTAAGAACTATGAAGGAAAGGGCAGTTACGATACTATCGTGCCGAAGTTCCAAAAGTTTGTAGAGAGCCGCGGCGGAAAAGATTATTATATGCGTGGTACCTTTACCCATAATAATGTTGATTTTACCAATGATTTGTTCCATATGGCAGATCTCGGTTTCATGGAGCTGAGTATGGAGCCGGTGGTATGTGCACCGACGGATCCGTACGCACTGACCGAGGAAGATTTGCCGAAGCTTTTTGAACAGTATGAGCTGTTGGCAACGGAAATGATAAAGCGTAAGAAAGAAGGAAGAGGCTTCACCTTCTACCACTATATGATTGATTTATCCCATGGTCCGTGTATCTATAAGCGTATTTCCGGCTGTGGTTCGGGAACGGAGTATATGGCAGTAACGCCGTGGGGCGATTTGTATCCGTGCCATCAGTTTGTGGGAGATGAAGATTACTTAATGGGAAATGTATGGGATGGCGTAAAGAATATTACCATGCAGGAAAAGTTCCGTGGATGTAATGCTTACTCCAGACCGGAGTGCAATGACTGTTGGGCAAAGTTGTATTGTTCCGGCGGCTGTGCTGCCAATGCCTATCATGCTACCGGGGATATTTCAGGTATTTATGAATACGGATGTAAATTGTTCCGCAAGCGTATGGAATGTGCCATTATGATAAAGGCTGCCGAGGCGGAAATGTGAGATGTCAAAGAAAATGAGAATGGGTACCGTGGCTTAAATGCCTGCGGTACCCGTTTTTGTATAATTTCGATTATTTTGACTGGGAATCAGCCTTTGCTTTATTCTTATTTCTCTTCTTCTTCTCTTTTTCCTTCTTCTCCTCCACTTTTTCGGAAGACTCTATTTCTGTTTCCTGTACGGTTTCGGAGAAGGTAGGCTGGTTTGCGGTGAGCTCACTGAGAGATTTTGTGTATTCTACAGGAACACCTGTCAGGGAGGAGGTGGCCGGGGTGCAATAATGCAACTGACCGTTGGCTGCGTCGATGGAGGTTAGGTCAACGTAGTTTGCATGACCCGGAGGTAGTCCCTTTTTCTTCAGACAATAGTGAATGAAGCATTTAAACAGGTAACTGAGTACCGCAAAGGTAGGAACGCCAAGGAGCATTCCCATGAAGCCGAAAAATCCACCACCAATGGAAATGGAAACTACAACCATAAGAGCGGAGGTTCCTGTGGAATCTCCCAAAATTTTCGGCCCCAGAATATTGCCGTCAAACTGTTGCAGGCAAAGGATAAAGATGGCAAAAACAATTACCTGCTTGAAATCGGTAGGGTCTGATAACAAAATCAAAAGTGCGGAAGGAATGGCACCGATGAACGGGCCGAAAAACGGAATGATATTGGTAACACCTACGATGACACTGATTAAAATGGCATACGGCATATTAAAAATGGTCATACAAATAAAACAGAGCATACCGATAATCAGGGAGTCAAGCAACTTTCCGGAAATAAAACCGCTGAAAATACTGTTACACTTGGTGGCCATTCTTAATGCGGTATTGGCATTTTCCGGTTTGAAAATCACGTAAGCGAAGCGCTTCACTTTGGCTACGTATTTCCGTTTGCTGAGAAGAATATAAACGGAAATAATCAGTCCCACTGCTAAATCAAATACGACATTGAAAATGCCAATGATACGGAAGGTAAGACCGGACAGAATGTCGGAGAGACTGGTAAGTAAGGAAGTACTGAGCCATTCTTCGATGGAATGTAACATCTTATCCAGGGTGGAAGAAAGGTTGGAGTACAGAGCAGGGTTGTCCTCAAATATTTTTAAATTCGAAAACCAGTCAGTAATGATATCAATATAGTCATCAAAATTGGAAGCAAAGTTTTTAACATTTTGATACAACTCCGGTAAAATCAACGAGATCAAAAAGTAAACACAGAACAGAAATATGGAAAGGGAAAGAAACACGGAAAGGTACAAAGACAAGTTCTGTGCTCTTTTTGCAGATAGATTGATCCGGAGAAACAGTTTTGTTAATATGCGGTCGAAAAAATTCACAATCGGATTAAGCAGATAGGCGATGACCGAGCCGATAATAAGCGGCGACAGAATATTTCCCAACTTTCCAAGAAAGCGTCCCAATTCGGCAGAACGGAACAACAGAAAAAAGATTACAAGGCATACGGAAACGGAACAAACCGCCGTAATGGCCCAACGCAAATAGCCGGAATATTTTGCTTTCATATAGTACCCCCCAATACTTCACTTTGTTTTATAAAAAGTATAGCACGAGTTCGTTGGATTCGCAATGACAGAACCGAAATTTTTCCGCTTTGGGAAGGGAAATTTTTACAGGAACTCTTGCGACGGGAGAAATATTATTGTATGATGTTAATGAAGAAAACATACGGAAGGGGCAAGAGGGTATGTTACGAAAGATATGGAACACGTTATGCCATGGGGAACGTCGGACAAAGATCTTTTTGTATTCGGTGATAGGGTTGTTATTTGCAACGTTGGGACTGATTGCGGCGGCATTGATTATGAAGTCCGGTCTGCCGTTAATCGGTGCAGCGGTTACCGGCATCATTTTTGCGGCTACTTTAAAAGACGCTGCATTGAGTGTAAAAAAATTTGAACAGAAGGCAGGCGGTGCAGGAAAGCAAAAGAGCCGGAGAAGGGAAGAAGAAAAGAAGGACGACGATGAGAAATTATATACGGGAAGTCGCAGTATGTTTTCCGAAGAGGAGATAGAAAAACTGGGCGAGTTCGGAGAAGGAAAAAAAGAAAAGAATAAGAAGAAACGAAAAAAAGAGGCACAGGAGGCAGCGCTGCAGGAACAGAGGGAGCGGGAAGATGCGGCTGATTTCGGAGACAATGCCATGATATCCGTCACGGAAGAGAAGCTAAGGAGATTGCTGGTTCGCTATAAAGTAAAGCAGGAACATGTTCCGGTCGTCATTGATTTGTGTATTCCGGAGCATATCAGACAGTTGCCGGGTTTTGCCTGGGTAGATGGAAACGACCTGAAGATTCTGTTAATCGATAAGAAGCCACGGATGCTGGAACGACCGTTATCCGCACTGCAGGTAATGACGGTGGAACGGGGAATTACCGTAAAAGCTTCCAACGAATATGTGGCGCTCAGGGAATCGTCGGTTCTGAAAAAGGCTTTTACGGATTACTTGCCGCGGTATCAGAAGAAGGAAGTAAACGGACGAACCATGGTGGTGAAAAACCTGTACGTGCTGGATGAAGATATTAAGTTTACTTCAAACTCGGTCAATGAATTAAAGAAGTTGTTTTCTTTCCGGATTGAGGTGCCGGACCGGAGGCTGGAGGTAGAAGGAATCAGTCCGTATTATAAGGAAATATTTGTGCAGAGCTTTTTGTGGCGGGATGGGATTCTGACTTTGGAAGGATACCGCCAGGCGGTAGAACGGGTGCTGACCGATTTGGCGTCTCCAAGCATATCCTACGGTGAGTTTGAGACAACACTGTCTGCCATGATTTCTTCCGGATTACTTCCTCCTGAGTACCGGACCTTTGCAAATGCAAGGAGAGAAGAACAGGAGGCCGGACAGGAAGCCGGGAAAAGGGGAAACGACAGGAAAAAGAAACGATAGATTCTATTGAAATGTAGAAGGAGATATGATATGGAAACAGCAGATTTTATTAAATTTACTATTGGAAAACAAAAGAGAATCGCACTCATTGCCCATGACGGAAAGAAGCAGGAACTGGTAGACTGGTGTGAACGGAATAAGGAGATTTTACAGCGTCATTTCCTTTGCGGAACCGGCACAACCGCACGGTTAATTGCGGAACGGACGGGACTTCCGGTAAAGGGTTATAACAGCGGGCCTCTTGGTGGTGACCAGCAGATTGGTTCCCGGATTGTGGAGGGAAACATTGATTTTGTGGTGTTTTTCTGGGATCCGCTGGCGGCACAGCCTCATGATCCGGATGTTAAGGCATTGCTTCGCATTGCGTTGGTATACGACATTCCGATTGCCAACAATCTGGCCACGGCAGACTTTTTGCTTCACTCTGCATTTATGGAAACGGAGTACGAGCGGAAGGTAGAAAACTATAATAAGACCATTGCGGAAAGGCTAAAGGAGTTTTCAAAATAGTATCCGGAACGGAGCAGAAGAAAAACTTCCCAAAATCCGTATTTGCTCTTGACATAAAACGTATAATTGTATACAATTATTCGATAGTGGATTAAAAAGGAGCGTGTATACATATGGAAAACAGAAAAGTATATCGCAATCCTCATAACAATTTGCTTTCTTTAGAGGAGCATATGTATGAGCTTGTGGATGTGAAGACCCCGAATGTATTCCGGAACTTGTTCCCGTACGATGAAGTTCCGAAAATTGCATTTAACGATCGTATTGTACCGCATTGTTTCCCGGAGGAAATCTGGATTACGGATACCACCTTCCGTGACGGACAGCAGTCCAGAGCACCGTATACGACAGAGCAGATTGTAACCATTTTCGATTATCTGCACCGTCTGGGTGGACCGAACGGTATTATCCGTCAGAGTGAATTCTTCCTTTACAGTAAGAAGGACAGGGATGCGGTTTATAAATGTATGGAGAGAGGCTATGAGTTCCCGGAGGTTACTTCCTGGATCCGTGCCAGTAAGAAGGATTTCGAACTGGTAAAGGAGATTGGCTTAAAGGAAACAGGTATTTTGGTAAGCTGTTCCGACTATCACATTTTCTATAAGATGAAGATGACAAGATCTCAGGCCATGGAACATTACTTAAATGTGGTGCGGGAGTGTCTGGAGACCGGTGTGGCACCGCGTTGTCACCTGGAGGATATTACCCGTTCCGATATTTACGGTTTTGTTATTCCGTTCTGTTTTGAACTGATGAAGCTGGGCTTTGAGTATAATATTCCGGTGAAGATTCGTGCCTGTGATACCATGGGTTACGGTGTCAACTTCCCGGGTGCGGTAATTCCGCGTTCCGTGCAGGGTATCATCTATGGATTGATGACCCATGCGGGTGTGCCGTCCGAACTTTTGGAGTGGCATGGCCATAATGATTTTTACAAGGCAGTTTCCAACTCTACCACTGCGTGGTTATATGGTGCGTCCGGTGTAAACTGTTCCCTGTTCGGTATCGGAGAGCGTACCGGTAATACACCGCTTGAGGCAATGGTATTTGAGTATGCGCAGCTGAAGGGATCCTTAGATGGTATGGATACCACGGTGATTACCGAGCTTGCTGAGTACTATAAGAAGGAAATCGGTTATAAGATTCCGCACAGAACGCCGTTTGTCGGTAAGAACTTTAATGTTACCCGCGCAGGCATTCATGCAGACGGTCTTCTTAAGAACGAGGAGATTTATAACATTTTTGATACTGAGAAGTTCTTAAACCGTCCGGTTCTTGTTTCGGTATCCAATACCTCCGGTTTGGCAGGTATTGCACACTGGATGAATACTTTTTACCGTTTAAAGGGTGATGCGGCACTGGATAAGTCCAATCCGCTGGTTGTAAAGATTAAGGAATTGGTAGATAAGGAATACGAGGACGGCCGTATCACGGTTATGACCGATGCAGAGTTAGTCGGAATGATTAACCAGTATAAGGGCGAGTACGGTGTAGAACTTCCGGAAGTTACCGTAGAGTTATAATACATAAGGAGGATAATAAAATGCAGGCTAAGATTGAAGCAGCAAAGGAAGCATTCGGTAAGCTTTTGACCGAGCAGTTAGCAAGAGTAGAAGAAATGAAGAAGCAGGGAGACTTCGTAGACTATAAGTCTCTGGATCAGATTACCATCGGCGTATGCGGCGGTGACGGTATCGGCCCGGCAATTACCGGTCAGGCACAGAGAATTATGGAGTATTTGTTAAAGGATGAAATTGCATCCGGCAAGGTACTCATTAAGAACATTGAAGGGCTTACCATTGAGCGTCGTGTGGCTGAGAATGCAGCAATTCCGGCAGAAGTACTGGAAGAGTTAAAGACCTGTGACGTTATTTTAAAGGGACCGACCACCACTCCGCAGAAGGGTGATCCGTGGCCGAACGTAGAGAGTGCAAACGTAGCAATGCGTAAGGCACTTGACCTTTTCGCAAATGTAAGACCGGTTCGTATTCCGGAGCAGGGAATTGACTGGACCTTCTATCGTGAGAATACCGAAGGTGCTTACGCAGTAGGCAGCAAGGGTGTTCATGTAACTGAGGACCTTGGTGTAGACTTTACCGTTGTTACTTCCCAGGGCTGTGACAGAATCATCCGTGCGGCATTTGAGTTTGCAAAGGCAAACGGTAAGACCAGAGTCAGCGCAGTTACCAAGGCAAACATCATTAAGACCACCGATGGTAAGTTCTTGGAAGCATTCCGTGAAATTGCAAAGGATTATCCGGACATTACCGCAGACGAGTGGTACATTGACATTATGACCGCGAAGCTTGTGGATGAGAAGAGAAGAAGAGATTTCCAGGTTGTGGTACTTCCGAACCTGTACGGCGATATTATTACCGACGAGGCAGCAGAGTTCCAGGGTGGTGTAGGTACCGCAGGCAGTGCAAACATCGGTAAGAAGTATGCAATGTTTGAGGCAATTCATGGTTCCGCACCGCGTATGGTGAAGGAAGGCAGAGACATTTATGCCGATCCGTGTAGTGTTATCCGTGCGGCAGCAATGCTTCTTGCTCACATCGGCTTTAACGATAAGGCAGACAAGCTCTATGCAGCTCTTGATATTTGTACCATTACCGAGAAGAAGCTTGTAATGACCGGACGTGATACCGGTGCAACCGGTGCGCAGTTTGCGGATTATATTATGGAAACCATCGAAAAGATGTAATAGAAGAGGAGGTCGCCTATGAGCGATGCCAAGCTGCAAAATGACAAGGATGATAAGTATTCCTTGCGGGGCCGAGTGTTCAATCACATTCGTGAGGGGATTTTGTCGGGCAGATATGAAGAAAACGAAGAGTTAAAAGAAAATACGATTGGTGCGGAACTGGGTGTCAGCCGTACCCCGGTGCGGGAAGCACTGCGTCAGCTGGAACTGGAAGGTCTTGTCAGTATCATTCCGAATAAGGGCGCTTATGTGACCGGTATTTCGGAAAAAGATATTCATGACATTTATACCATCCGTTCTTATCTGGAGGGTTTGTGTGCCCGCTGGGCTTGTGAGCATGTAACGGAAGAACAGTTGGATGCCATTGAGGAAGTGATTTATCTCTCGGAGTTTCATACCGGTAAGGGACATTTTGAACAGGTGGTGGAACTTGACAGTAAGTTTCATAAGCTGATTTACAGTGCCTGCGGCAGTAAAATTTTGGAACATGAGCTTTCCGTATTTCATCATTATGTGGAGCGTGTCAGAAAGATTACACTTTCTATGGAGGAGCGTGCAAAGCGTTCCACGGCGGAGCATACAGCGATTTTAAATGCAATCCGCTCAAGAGATAAGGAACTGGCAGAGAAACTTGCACATGAGCATATTATTCGTACCATCGAGAATATTGAGAAGTTAGGACTTTAAAAAGAAAACGGGACTGTTGCATTTCAGTTATGCGACAGTCTCTTTTTTTGAAAGTTTTACACGGATTTTACATAACCCATATGTGTTTTTGACATCCTATTGTTAGAATGAAAGAGCAGTAAAATCTTGGTTAAGGAGAAAGACCGTGTAATAACGGTTCGTAACATGCGATGGATATTTTCAATGTGTTGTCGATGATCGGTGGTTTGGCGTTGTTTCTTTACGGTATGCATTTGCTTGGCGAAGGCTTGGAAAAGATGTCCGGCGGACGTCTCGAACGTATTTTGGAGAAGCTTACATCCAATCCGATTAAAGGTGTGTTGTTAGGCGCTGCGGTGACGGCTGTGATTCAGTCTTCTTCCGCTACCACAGTTATGGTGGTAGGTTTTGTTAACTCCGGAATAATGAAGCTTTCTCAGGCTGTCAGCATAATTATGGGTGCGAATATCGGTACGACCATTACTTCCTGGATTTTAAGCCTTACCAGTATCGAAGGCGACAGTGTATTTTTGCAATTATTAAAGCCGACCAATTTTACGACGGTACTTGCGCTTCTTGGTGTTATTTTTATTATGTTTACGAAGAGCGAGAAGAAAAAGAATATCGGCATGATTCTGGTTGGATTTGCAGTGCTTATGGTAGGTATGGACAACATGAGTGCAGCGGTAAAGCCGCTTCGTGATGTACCGGAATTTACGAACATTCTTCTTATGTTCTCCAATCCGATTTTAGGTATGATTGCCGGTGCGGTGTTAACTGCGATTATTCAAAGTTCGTCTGCGTCGGTCGGTATTTTGCAGGCTCTTTGTGTGACAGGTCAGGTTCCTTTCGCAACGGCGCTTCCGATTATCATGGGTCAGAATATCGGTACTTGCGTAACAGCACTCATTTCTTCCATCGGTGCCCAGACCAATGCAAAACGTGCAGCATTGGTACATCTGTATTTCAATGTAACCGGTACGATTGTGTTTATGCTTGGATTCTATGGTATGAATGCGTTTGTCGACTTTGCCTTTTTGGATATGCCGGCAGATGCGGCAGGAATTGCAGTGATTCATACTGCCTTTAATATTGCGGCTACACTGTTGCTGTTACCGTTCTCCAAATTTTTGGAAAAGCTTGCCTGCCTGACGGTAAAGGATGTGAAGGATCCGAAGAAGGAAAAGTTCGAGCAGGAGCTTCTTCTGTTGGATGAGCGTTTCTTGGAAACTCCGGCACTTGCGGTAGAGCAGTGTAAAGTTGTTGCAAATCACATGGCGGAGATTTCTATGGAGGCATTGGATTGTTCTCTTGATTTGTTAAAGGGTTATGATGAACAAGCGGTGAAAAAAATATATGAGTTGGAGTCGGAGGTGGACCAGTTTGAGGACCACCTGGGTCAGTATCTGGTACAGTTAAGCAGTAAAGACCTTTCGGTTAAGGATAGTGCAACTCTTTCCATGCTTCTCCATAGCATCGGTGATATGGAGCGTATTTCCGACCATGCAGTAAATATCACAGAGGCGGCTGAGGAAATGCATGAAAAGAATATGGCGTTTTCGGCCGAGGCAGAAAAGGAAATCGGAACGTTTGCGGAAGCGGTACGCGAAATTCTCCGTCTTTCCATGGAAAGCTTTATGAAAGAGGATATGGAAGAAGCTGTACTGGTAGAGCCGCTTGAGGAAGTAGTAGATGATTTGAAGGATGAGTTAAAGATGCGTCATGTGAATCGTTTGCGTGAAGGTAAGTGTACCATTGAACTTGGATTTGTGTTATCTGATTTAACCAATAATTTTGAACGAGTGGCAGACCATTGTTCCAATATTGCCGCATGTCTGATTCAGACCGGTGAGCACGACTTTGAGATGCATAAGTATATTCACAAACTGGCAAAGGGAGAGAATACCCCGTTCCATCAAAGATATATGGAATATCGAAATCAATACACGTTATAAAACCGAAAAGTTTAGAGGCATAGGAGATGTTCCTATGCCTCTTCTATTTATGTTATATCAGATTAGAAACGCTTTCTTCCGTAGAGGATTGCAAAGACAAGTCCTCCTGCAAGAATGAGAACGGAGATTCCAAGCAATACAAGATTGGTGGTGTTCTGTGGATTGCCGGAAGCGTAGCTGACTGACATGGAGCCCCGGTTAAATTCTGACGAGGAAGAATCGCCTCCAAACGTATCACCCCAAGGCATGCCTCCCTGGAAGTTGTCCAGCATTTTGAAACCATCCATGCCCGGGAGGGTCATGCTACCGTCAT
The DNA here is from genome assembly GCA_045587325.1 of Lachnospiraceae bacterium. Classification (GTDB taxonomy): domain Bacteria; phylum Bacillota; class Clostridia; order Lachnospirales; family Lachnospiraceae; genus SIG307. The sequence goes on from JAZNBY010000163.1 coordinate 10,372, forward strand.
CAAACTGAGACATATCCGGAATCTTTGAACCGTCCGTGCCTGGGAAAGTCATGTCACCGTTACTCTGAGTCATATTGCCTGCTTGGGCAGAACCAAAGGATATGGTCATAATGTTACCGGTAGAGGCGGTGTTATCGTCTGTAGTATCCTTTGTAGCTGGGCGCTCCTTGCGGTTTCCTTTGCTTTCGCCGGTATCGCCGGAAGGAGTTTCCGTCCGGTCACGGTCGCTGCGATTGAAGTTGTTACTACCGGGGGCGGTCATACCGCCACCGAAGCCGCCACCGAAGCCGCCACCGAAGCCACCGCCGAAGCTCCCCATGGCGGATACATTGATGTCACTGCCGTCTACCAGAGAAGAACTGTTTGCGGATTGTCCGCTGGAGGTAGCAGGAATTGTGCCGGCAAGCTGGCCTTCGACGCTTTCCATACGAAGGGAGCAGAATTCCTTCAGAGTTACGACACCGGTCTGGAACTCTTCATAAGTATAGAACTCAGTCGGCTGCTTTTCGATGTACGGTGCAATCATTGTGCTGACACTGTCAATCATCTCTTCCAGTGTGCCGTTTTCGTAGAACATGGTCAGGAATTCAGCAAAGTATTCATGATATAGTTTGGTATATTCTTCATTGGTAAAGATCCATGCTAACATTGGGCGGGCATTTGTGGTTCCACCGGAAACCGGAGTGTCAATCGGATAGTTTACCAGAGAGGTGGCATTGGAAAATCCTTGGAATGTACCGAATGCCAGATTGTAGTCCCATGGAATCATTTCCAGTTTTCCGTCTTCTTCGTATAAGTAATAGTTATGAATCATGGAACCGGTATAGCTGTCAAAGTTTACCGCAAAGTTGTGAACCACAAAGTAGCGGATGACTTCTTCTATATTTACAACTTCCTCGATGTCGTTTCCTTCATTCATCTGCTTAATGGATGCAATCAGACGATCCTTGTCCGCATCCGTAACCGTAGTCTTTGCATTGTTAAAAATGTTGGAGTAGCTGTCGTGGTCATCATCGGAATAAATGAGAGATACGTCGTTGTTGCCGAAGCCGCCGAAGTCGCCAAAACCGCCGAAACCGCCGAAACCGCCGAAACCGCCGAAATCGCCAAAGCCGCCGAAATCGCCAACACTGCCGAAACCGCTCATATTGCCGAAGTTAAAGGACCCTTTGCCGCTGTTGTCGATACTCTCCGGATTTTCTGTGCTGCCCATGCCCGGGAAGGTCATGCCGCCGCCGAACTGAGACATATTCGGCATCCGCATATCACTCATGTCGCCGAAGGGATTTAGATTTCCCATACCTTCAAACATGCTCTCCATGTCTTCCCGGTCAAAGTCCTTGCCGTTTCCTCTGCCGCCACCCATGCTCGTACTGTCCGGTTTGTAGAGGTCACCGTAGCTGGTGCCGTAGTTCCGGGTAAGAAAGGCATCTTCTACGGCTTCTACCGCAAGATAAAGACCGAAGTCCTCTCCGTTTACGGTAATGTAGGCATAACTGCATAATGGTGCGGCCACGCCGAAGCTTCTCATCATTTGATAGACAAGATAGTCCTTCATGTAAGTGGTATCCTGAATAATGTTGTTTAAGCTTAATTTATCCAGTCCGTAATAGGACTTGGTAGTATCGTACTGGTCAAATTCGATTTTAAAACTGTATCGGTTATTTCTGTAAGAAGCAACGGAAGAAAGGGAGGTGTTTCCCTTTGCACGGATACCTACATTTTTATAAGCTTCTCCATCGATAATGACAGAGCACATGACGTACTCTTCATTGGTACAGGTTTCGATAAAACCTTCCCAGTCGTCCATTACAATATCAATAGTATGGACCTTGGAGGTGTCGAACAACCGGGACTCATATCCCATTGTGTTAGGGAGTGCTGAAACGCCTAGGGCTTTTCCGTTCATAAAGAGTAAGGTGAGAAGCAAGGTAAAGCATAATACGACACAGCAAATCTTATCAAAGTGTTTGCTCGCAGACATAATTTACCCCCTGTAATCGCCGTTGTAGCTGACAAGTACCGCATTGTTGACACCGTCTAAGTCGACAAGAGCATTAATAAAATCAGTGTTATCGTCTTTTAAACGGATTTCCAAGTTAAGTTCAACGGCACCCTTCTGTACGGTTTTACTCTTTACAATACAACGGAGGGTGTGCTTTTCCAACAATTCCTTTGCCTTCGTTTCACTCTCTTGGTCGGTACAGCTGATAACTACCATGTACGGATTGACGTGAGACTTGCGGTTCACGAAAAGAAGCAGGATGATACCAATCACAACACTGCCGATGACAGCAAGCGGAATCATGCCGGCTGCCAAAACGATACCCACAGCAATGGACCAGAACAGGAATGCAATGTCAAGCGGTTCTTTGATTGCGGTACGGAAACGTACGATGGAAAGAGCACCTACCATACCGAGAGAAAGAACAACGTTGGAGGTGACGGCTAAAATAACTACGGTGGTAATCATGGTAATGGCAACTAAGGTTGTACCGAAGCTGGCGGAATACATAACGCCACTGTATGTTTTTTTGTAAACAAAAAAGATAAGCAATCCAATGCCGAAAGCAAGGAAGAGTGCCAGTGCCATGTCAAGTAGGCTGACACTGGAGATGTTGTTAATAAAACTGGATTTGAAAATGTCTTCGAAATTCATAATAATGTTCTCCTTTATAGATCTTTATAAAATATGTTCCATAGATTAAGTATCGTAGGTTCGACAGGCCGCGTATTTGGAAAAGGCTGTCGCGCGACGGGAAGGGAGTCCTACCGCATCCCGGATAAGTTCCGGTAAAAAGGCATCCCACTTGACTTCCAAAATAATCGGGGAACCGGGAACCGGCGCTGTAATGCAGTCCGGATTCAGAAAATCCGTGGTCAGAACACCGCATCGGATGTCATAGTCGATGGTAACACGAACATTTCCGGGTCCGTAGGTAAAAGGGATTCGTGTGTAGTCTACGATGGTTTTTGGTCGTAACCCTTTGCTTTTCATTTCTGTATACAGCTTTCCGGCTTCGGGACTTTCCAACTCCGTGACGGAAATGATGTGGCCTTTGGAGAGAAGAGCGGCATCATGTTCGCTGATTCGTACGCTCTTTTTGTTGCATAGACCGTTGATTTTGCTCTTTCGCTCCAAAACAATATAGGATGTATCGCCGTTATAATAGCGGAGACGATATTTGTCACGTTGATTGACACCGTCAATCTTTTCGTAAAGAGCAGTGTCATGAAAATCATCAAAGTAAAGACTTCGAATATGGTATAGCCCGTCTTTGGCATGACTGTCCGGTTTCATCAGTACGGAAAGCCGTTGTTTTAAAATCATGCGGTCTGCCGGAGTGATTTCGTGTTTCCATTCATTGCGAAATTGCATATGTATCCTCCTTTCTTTGTGCGCTTCTTTTCTTTAGCATAGTGAAAAAATGTGAAGTATTTGTGTGATGAATGTGCAGAAAGTGTGTGTAAATCATGAAAAATAAAAAATTACAAATTTATTGTTTATTGAAAAAAGTTTTTTCATTGCATTCTTGCGAAGTTTCGTGTAAAATAAATATGTATAGTGGATACTACCCAGGGAAAGGGGATTGACATGAGCAAAGTTAGAATTATGGCAGACAGTACCTGCGATTTGTCAAAGGAACTGATACAAAAGTACGGAATAGGGATTCTTCCGTTAAATATTGTGATGGATGATACCTGCTATCTGGATGGGATAGAGACGAATCCGGATGCAATTTATGCGTGGGCGGATGCCAAGCGTACCACACCGAAGACGGCAGCACCGGGAATTGAGGCGGCAATGGAGTTTTTGCGTCCGATAAAGGACGCCGGAGATGAAATCTGCTTTTTCGGGATCAGTGAGCAGATGAGTGCTACTTGTCAGGTGATGCGTCTGGCAGCAGGAGAACTGGAATATGAGGACCATGTTTGTGTAATAGATTCCATGAATCTTTCCACCGGTATCGGCCTGCAGGTACTTCATGCGGCGGAACTGGCAGCACAGGGGGCTTCGCTTAAGGAACTGGAGGAAACTTTAAAGGAATACAGAGAACGTGTGCGGGCAAGCTTTGTGGTGGATACCCTGACCTATCTGCACAGAGGAGGGCGTTGCAGTTCTGTAGCCGCACTGTTTGGTAATACGTTGAAATTAAAGCCACGTATTGCCGTAACTGCCGGAAAAATGGGCGTGTCCAAGAAGTACCGCGGCAATCGCAGAAAGACTGTACTGGATTATGTGAAGGACATGGAAGAGAATCTTCTCCTCGCTGAGCGTACCCATGTTTTTATTACCCATTCCGGAATCGAAGCAGAGATTGTGGAAGAGGTAAGAGGTTACTTAAAGTCATTGAATCATTTTGATGAGATTCATGAGACGAGAGCAGGAGGAGTGATTTCCAGCCATTGCGGACCGGGTACTTTGGGTGTGTTGTTTGTGGAGGAAAAGAAGTAAAGGATGTTTAAGGAGATGGCAAAAGTCATCTCCTTTTTGTGTGATAGAAAATGTCGTAAGGCATCGTGTAGTTTTTTTCTGAACCAGTATAAAATGAGAATATATTTGTGGAAAAGAGAAATAAATATAGTGACAATTTCTTGGCGACATGGTATAATGTATAATAATAATAGATAAGCAAAAGAAATTGTTCGTCTGTCGACAAACAGAAGGAGGAACCTATGGAATATAACGAAAAACAGTTTGCCAAGAGTGCAAATAAAAAAGCCATGGGCATGTGGTTTGCGATGTCGTTTGTGCTTTCGGGGGCCTATGCACTTGAAGTTGTGAAGGGACTGAAGACAGTACCGTTTTATATTATTATGGAACTGATCTGCTGGCTCCCGTTTTTATTCGGCTTGTTGGTGCTGAAATTACAGGGCTGGCATTCAAAAATGTATCAGGACATAGTAGGAGTAGGTTATGGTGTGTTCTATTTGTACATTATGCTGACGGCACCGGGTACGCTGGCCTTTACCTACATACTTCCGTTAACCAGTATGTTGATTATCTATAAAAATAAGAACTTTATTCTTCGGTGCGGTATTGCTTCCGTGACAGTGTTGGTGGCTACCATTATCAGAAATTATTTAAACGGCATGAATACAGCCAGTGATATTTCGAATTATGAGATTCAGTTTGGTATTATTCTGTTTTGCTTTATCGGTTATGTTGTTGCGATTAAGCATATGACTACATCCGATGAGGCACTTCTTGGTTCTGTAAGGGCGAACCTTGCCAGAGTTGTAAAGACGGTGGATCAGGTAAAAGTTGCCAGCAACCAGATAGTGGAAGGTGTTACCGTTGTAAGGGAATTGTCGGAAGAGAATAAAGAAAGTGCGGAATCCGTTGTAAACAGCATGGAGGACCTGACGGAAGAGAGTGACCGCCTGAGTGAGCGAATTGATTCTTCCATGGAAATGACGGAGGATATTAATAATCAGGTAGGCAACGTGGCCGGGTTAATTACTCATATTGTTGAACTCAGTGAGAAGTCGGTAAAGCAGGCGGGGGAGAGCTCTGCGGAGCTGGGAAATGCGGTGGAATCTACCAATACCATGGCTAAATTGTCTGCAGACGTGGAAGATGTGTTAAAGCAATTCCGTACCCAGTTTGAAAAGGTAAAAGAAGAAACCGGTACCATTGAAAAGATATCCAGCCAGACGAATCTCCTGGCACTGAATGCTTCCATAGAAGCGGCGAGAGCGGGAGAAGCGGGCAAGGGCTTTTCTGTGGTGGCAGATGAGATTCGTAACCTCAGTATGGGAACCCAGAGTTCTTCGGCGGGTATTATGGAGGCGTTAAAGTTGTTGGAAGAGACCTCTGATAAGATGACGGAATCCATTACCACTATTTTGCAATTGATCGGAGAAACGCTTCATGTAATACAGGGTGTTAACAGAAGTGTTGAGATGATTGAAGAGGATTCCCAGAAGCTGGGAGAAGAGATTCAGGTAGTAGACACTGCTGTGAAGCAGGTAGAAAGTGCCAATAAGAACATGGTAGTCAATATGAAGGAAGTACGCGATATCATGGAAGGTATGAAGGAATGCGTACGGGATTCCGAGGAAACAACGGAAACCATGTTAAGCAAATACGAGGAAACGGCACGGAATGTGGTAAAGATTGAGACTGTAGTAGGCCAGTTGGTGGAAGAACTTGGTCAGGGCGGTTTTATGGGAACCAAGGATATTGTGAAGGGAATGAGTGTAACCATAACCGAACCGATAGGAAGAACCGAATATAAAACGGAAATTGCCGGAGTTGAAACCGAACTTCTGAAACTGTCGGGTGGAAGGGCTGCGGATGCATTCTTTGGTGCGCATGAGACCAAGGCGGTATACGATGTAAATGTTATCGTGAAGAATGCGGTGTATATTTGGGATAAAGTAAAGATTGTCAAGGATAAAAAGGCCGCAGACGGCGGTTACAAGATTGTGCTTGGTGAGGCAATGCCAAAGGTTATGAACCGCAGAAAGTATCCGAGATTGTCCATAAGAAACAATTGTGAGATTGTAATGTTATCCAAGAATCTTACCTTAAAAGGACAGATGGTAAATATCAGTGCCGGCGGTTTTGCTTTCGCCTGCAGAGCTAAGGAACTGGCAGATGCCATCGGTGAAAAAATCCAGATTACCATAGACAGATTCGATTTGTTAAAGGGAGAGCCGTTAAACGGTATCATTATCCGGTCGTCTGATAATGATGGCACGTTTTTCGTGGGTTGCCGTATGCCGGCAGACCATACAGAAATTGAGCGATATGTACAGAGAAGACTTGATGGCAGATAAGGACATTCGTTGACAAAGTGAAAAAATCGAAGTATAATACCCATGGTTAGTATTTGCTAACTATGGGTATTTTTGAAAGGAGAAACAAGGATGCAGCAGTATACCGTAACAGGAATGAGTTGTGCGGCATGCAGTGCCAGGGTGGAAAAAGCGGTTTCCGGAGTGGAAGGCGTTACCATGTGTTCCGTGAACCTTCTGACCAATTCCATGGTGGTAGAAGGCGAAGCATCCGAAGAACGTATTGTTTTGGCTGTGGAAGCGGCAGGGTATCATGCAAATGTAAAAGGGCCAGAACCTTTCAAGGGACAATCCGACCGAAAGAAGGACGCGCAGTCAGACCGGGATATCAGCCTGTTAAAACGGCGCCTTATTTTGTCTTTGGCTTTCCTGGTGGCACTTATGTATGTATCTATGGGCCATTGTATGTGGAGTTGGCCGTTGCCGGTATTTTTTACGCAAAATCCGGTAGCAATCGGTCTGGTACAGATGATGCTTGCAGCGGTTGTAATGCTGATTAACAAAAAGTTTTTCATAAACGGATGTAAAGGTATGTTGCATGGTGCCCCGAATATGGATACCCTGGTGGCGCTTGGGTCCATGGCGGCATTCGGATACAGTACCGTGATGGTCTTTGCCATGACAAAGGCTCAGGCGGCAGGAGAGTTTGAAACTGCGTACAGCTATGTTCATGAGTTGTATTTTGAGTCGGCGGCCATGATTCTGGCACTGATTACGGTGGGGAAACTGTTAGAAGCCCGTGCCAAAGGGAAGACCACGGATGCCATAAAAGGGTTGCTTGCACTGACCCCGGAAACGGCGGTATTGCTTGTGGATGGAAAAGAAGTGAGAGTACCGGCGGAACAGGTAAAACGGGGCGATATTTTTGTGGTGCGTTCGGGAGAGACGATTCCGGCAGATGGTATTATTTTGGAAGGCACCTGCGCAGTAAACGAAGCTACATTGACCGGGGAGAGCGTTCCGGCAGACAAAGGATGCGGAGATGCTGTGTACGCGGCCACCATCAATCAGTCCGGTTATGTGCGGTGTGAAGCAACCGGAGTGGGCGAGGAAACTACGCTGTCCAGGATTATACAGTTGGTAAGTAACGGAGTGGCAACAAAGGCACCGATTGCAAAGGCGGCGGATAAGGTGTCCGGTGTATTTGTCCCGGTGGTAATCGGGATTGCAATGGTCACCGGAGTAATCTGGCTGCTTGCAGGCCAATCTTTCGGTTATGCTCTCACGAGGGCGGTTTCTGTATTGGTCATCAGTTGCCCATGTGCACTGGGGCTTGCTACACCGGTGGCGGTAATGGTAGGAAGCGGAGTGGGTGCCAAAAACGGAATTCTGTTTAAGACGGCGGAAGCATTGGAGATTGCCGGTAAGGTTTCTGTAGTGGTATTGGATAAGACGGGAACCATTACGGAAGGAAAACCCCAGGTGACGGACTTGATTCCGAATGACGGATACGGGGAGGAAAGTCTTTTGCAACTGGCATTGGATCTGGAGTGGAAGAGCGAACATCCCCTTGCCGGAGCAATCGTAAAAGCAGCCAAAGAGAGAGAGCTGATACCGGGAGAAACGGATGAAATAAGCTTTGTTACCGGAAACGGAGTAAGAGCAGTCAGGAACGGGAAAACAGTGGTTGCCGGAAAGGAATCCTTTGTAAGAGAGACTGCGTTTGTTCCGGAATACATGCGGAAGCAGGCGGAGCAGCTGGCTGCGTCCGGAAAAACGCCGCTGTATTTTGCGGAAGAAAAGAAGCTTGCGGGTATCATTGCCGTGGCGGATGTGATAAAAGAAGACAGTCCGGCAGCTATAAAAGAACTGCGTGACATGGGAATCCGGGTGGTGATGCTGACCGGAGACAACGAAAAGACCGCGAAGGCCATCGGAGAAGCAGCCGGCGTGGATGAGGTGATTGCCGGTGTACTGCCGGAAGGAAAAGAGAAGGAGATACGCGCACTTATGCAGACCGGAAAGGTTGCTATGGTAGGTGACGGAATCAATGATGCACCGGCACTGACGGTGGCGGATATTGGGATTGCCATTGGCGCGGGAGCCGACATTGCCATTGATGCGGCGGATATTGTTTTAACCAGGAGCAGTCTGACGGATGTGCCGGCAGCCATTCGTTTAAGCGGCGGAACATTACGGAACATCCACCAAAATCTGGTCTGGGCATTTTTATATAACAGTATCGGAATCCCTTTTGCGGCGGGGGTATTTATCCCGGTGCTTGGCTGGGGAATGAGTCCCATGTTTGGTGCCGCAGCCATGAGCTTGTCCAGTTTTTGCGTGGTGTCCAATGCTTTACGGCTAAATCTATTTCGGTTATATGATTCAAAAAAGAAAAAAGGGAATCGTAAGATTTCTAAAAATAAAGAAAAAAACGGAGGAAACCATATGTTTAAATTTACACTGCGTATTGACGGAATGATGTGCGTAAAATGCGAGGCTCACATGAATGAGGCTATCCGCAACAATTTTCCGGTGGAGGAAGTGATCTCTTCCCATGAGAAGAAGGAAACCGTGATTCTTACAACAGAAGATATCCCGGAAGAACGCCTGAGACAAATTGTGACGGAGGCAGGATACGAATATCTTGGCATGTCAAAGGAAAGCCTTTAGGAAAAAGAGAGTGGTCGGCTTAAAATCTTGACATTGAGACCGGCATGGGGTATCATAAAACCATGCGGAAGGAAGCAAAAAGCAGATTCCGGGGAAGGAGAAATTATGGGTATTACAACAAAGAGTTTCGGTAAGACGAAAAAGGGTGAAGAGGCAAAACTTTATATTTTGGAAAATAAAAACGGCATGAAGGCAGTATTTTCCGATTTTGGTGCGGTTCTTGTGGAGCTGTGGGTTCCGGATAAGAACGGCAAGTTAGAAGATGTGGTATTAGGTTTCGATACATTAGCAGAGTATGAGGCGAATCCGACCTTCTTCGGTTCTTTTATCGGAAGATGCGGCAACCGTATCGGTGGTGCGAAGTTTACCATTAACGGCACCGAGTATAAGGTAGAGGACAATGACAATGGAAACTGTCTCCACGGCGGTTCCGTAAGTTACGATAAGTACATGTACGAGGCAGAGACCTTTGAGGAAGAGGGTGGACTCAGCATTGAGTTTTCCCGTTTGAGTCCGGATATGGAGCAGGGATTCCCGGGCAACCTTGACATTACCGTAACCTATACCCTGACGGATGAGAACGAGCTGGCGATTGAATACTTGACGGTGTCGGATAAGGATACTATTGTAAATCTGACCAATCATTCTTATTTTAATCTGGCAGGTCATAACAGCGGTCTTGTAATAGACCAAGAGGTTTTGATTGAGGCAGATGCCTTTACGGCTACGGATGCAAAGCTGATTCCGACAGGAGAGCTCGCAGATGTAACCGGCACTCCGATGGATTTCAGAATCAGAAAGCCGCTTGCGGATGGTATTGATATGGTAGATTACGAGCCGATCCGTATGGGTGGTGGCTATGACCACAACTATGCGTTAAACACCACCGGTGAGGAAGCAGAATATGTGGCGGAGCTTTACGACAAGAAGAGCGGACGTGTGATGGAGGTATATACCGACCTTCCGGGCATGCAGCTTTACTCCGGTAACTTTATCCGGGACGGATTAAAGGGTAAGGGTGGCTGCACCTACGGAAAGCGTCATGGTGTATGCTTTGAGACCCAGTATTTCCCGAATGCAATGAATATCCCGAGCTTTAAATCTCCGGTAGTAAAGGCTTACGAGGAAGTAGAGTCCATGACCGTATACAAGTTCACGGTAGAGAAATAGTTCCGAAAAAGAAAGACCACCGCATGTCCCATGCGGTGGTCTTTTTTTGCCGGAATGCGCAGCCCCACTCTTGCGATTGGAGTACTTCAATAAAATAGGCGATACAATAGAATTCATTTTCTCAACACGCAACGCTTCGTTGCGGAGCCCCTTCTTTTTCTGGATTATTTGGTACCATAGATACGGTCACCGGCATCGCCGAGGCCCGGTAAGATGTAGCCCTTTTCATTGAGACGTTCGTCTTTTGCGCCGACAAAGATGTTGACATCCGGATGGGCTTCCTGTAATTTTTCGATACCTTCCGGAGCAGCGATTAAGCACAGGAAACGGATTTTCTTGATGCCGCGCTTCTTTAACAACTCAATGGCTGCAATGGCGGAACCGCCGGTGGCAAGCATCGGGTCCACTACGAAAATCTCACGATCCGCGGCATCGGTCGGAAGCTTACAGAAATACTCGACCGGCTCTAAGGTCTCTTCATTACGATAAAGACCGATGTGGCCTACCTTTGCGTTTGGGGTGAGATTTAAAATACCGTCCGCCATGTGGAGACCTGCACGTAAAATCGGAACAACGCACAGCTTCTTGCCGGCGATTTCCTTTACAGTGGTTTTTACAAGCGGGGTTTCGATTTCCTTATCTGCCAGCGGAAGATTGCGGCTGGCTTCATAGTAGATTAACATGGCAATCTCGGCTACCAAAGCACGGAACTCTTTGGTGGAAGTGTGCTTGTCCCGCATAATGCCGATTTTATGCTGGATTAACGGGTGATCCATAATGGTTACGGTTGACATAGAAAATCTCCTTTCCGGATAATATTATAATAATTATAGCAAATTTTGTTGGGAAAAGAAAGAGAAAAAGCGTATAAGAACAAAAAAACATACCTCCGCGGGAAACGGAGGTATTCAGAGGAGAAGCCCGTTTGGGGAGGGTATGCGGGCTTAAATATGAAAAAGTAGTGATATGAGCTAATTTGTTTGACAAAGGACATTTCCTTTGTATGATGTTATTATATTTGTCATATATGATACTGGTGTGGATAGTTTATGAACAGTTTGTTAATTTGTCAACAAATTAAAAGGAAATATCGAATTCATGAAATTAAGATATTGTAATTACGTTGAAAAAGAATTAAAATGGATGCAGTGGCAGTTATTGTTTGAGACAGCAAACGGAATATGCATATACTTGATTTAGAGAAAAACAGTAGGAACGAAAGTAGGTTTGGAATGAATATATTTAAAAAATTGCTTCGAAAAGAATTCGGGGAAAAACGATATAACGGACTTACGGATTATGTGATGAAATATTGCGGACCGGAAGTAAAACACAACAAGGAATTGTTTGAAGAGATTTACGAATACTGTGACGGAATGGATTCGGAACGGATTGTGGGGATGCAGTTACGTTTAAATGAGGTGATGTACAATTCCTTTCAGGTAGGACGAACCTATTCCCTGGCATTTTTTATTTATCTGGCAGCATGGTTTGCGCTGCTAAATATGAATTTGCAGACGGAGGTACTGTTAGGAGGAATCGGAGCCATTACGCTTCTCTTTGGGATAAAAACCTATCAGTTTTTTTCCAATCGATGCAGATATGTGGATGCAAGGATTATTGAGATCTATCGTTCGGTACTGGAGCGGATTTTAATGCACCGGGCCAGAGGAGAACAACGGGATTGAGAATAAACAGGAGGAGAACATGACGGAAGAGAAAAAGTTTTTACCGGCAGACCTAAAAGAACTGCGAATCCTGGGACGTACCGGGAAGAATGGGGATGCAGTGGTATTGTTTTGGACCGGGTCGGGGTTTGAATGTGATTATGAAGGGACCGAGCTGTGGTGTGAATTTGAATCGGACTATTCCGTGTATGAACAGTGGGTTTCCGTAATCGTAAACGGAGAACTGATGTCCAGGCAGATGTTAAATAGAGGACGGGAGCGGGTGTGTCTGATCCGTAATATGCAGACAAAGAAAGTAAATAACATAAAGGTAATAAAGGAAGTCCAGGCAATGCCGGGAGATCCGGATGCGTATCTGGCGGTCTGTGCATTGTACGGCGACGGAGTCTTCTTTGAACTTCCGGAGCCGGAATGCAGAATCGAATTTATCGGAGACAGTATTACTTCGGGAGAAGGAAGCTATGGAAGTACGGTGGAGCAGGACTGGATTGCTATGTGGTTTTCATCGACGAGAGCGTATCCGTATTTTACGGCAAGGAAGATGAATGCGGAATACCGCGTGTTTTCCCAGAGCGGATACGGCGTGTATTGTGCCTACGATAATAACCTGGACCATGTGATGCCGAAGTATTACGAGCAGGTGTGCGGCGTATTGGAAGGAGAAAAAAATAAGGCATACGGAGCATGGGATGCCTATGATTTTTCTTCCTGGCAGCCGGATTACATTCTGATTAATCTTGGAACCAACGACGGCGGTGCGTTTCATAACCCGGAATGGGTGGATGAGGCAAGCGGTCGCAGAAATAAAATGTATACGGATGCAGAGGGACGTCCTGCAAAAGAATGTCTGGCATCTGTAAGACAAGCGGTAGCGGAGTTCATTTCTGTTGTACGGAAGAACAATCCCGGGGCATACATTGTGTGGGCTTACGGGGTGATGGGAACTGTAGTGGAAGAAGCTATCCTGGCAGGAATTGCTGATTTTTGTGAGGCAACCGGAGATAACAGGGTTGAATATCTTTCTTTGGCGGAAATGAAGCCGGAGCAGGTAGGGGCAAGAAGCCATCCGGGTATCGGTGCCCATACGGCAATGGCGGAGGCCATTTCTCAAAGATTACGAGAGATTTAACAGAAAGAAGAGGGATTGGATATGAACAAAGTATATGTGTTTTTTGCGGAAGGGTTTGAAGAAATCGAAGCTCTGACCGTAGTGGACATGCTTCGTCGTGTTGAGGTGGACACGGTCATGGTATCCATCGGTGACAGTACCACTGTAACCGGAGCCCATGGGATTCCGGTCATAACGGATGGGCTTTTTTCGGAGTTTTCTTACGAGGATGGTACAATGGTAGTGCTGCCGGGGGGCATGCCGGGCACTAATTACCTGATGGCTCACCAAGGCGTAAAGCAAGTGCTGCTTGCCTATCAGGAAGCAAAGAAATACATTGCTGCAATCTGTGCCGCACCCAGTGTTTTAGGTGCAGCAGGACTACTTGAGGGAAGACATGCCACCTGTTATCCGGGCTTTGAAGAAAAGCTTCTTGGCGCAAAGGCCATGCCGGATGCGGTTGTCATTGACGGTAACATTATCACCAGTAAAGGAATGGGGACTGCCATTTCCTTCGGTGCAGCACTTATTTCACGGCTGGTGACCGAAGAAGCGGCAGAGGATTTATTAAAGGCAATTCAGTACTGAGGAAGCACTGATTGATTCAGGATTCCCTCAGTAGCCTTCGGCCAGGGAAACTCTTTAGTCAGCGTTTCCCTAGGGTTCCGGCGGTTTGATGTGCCGGTATAACAGAAACAATGCCAAAGCATTGGGAATTACCATGCAGGCATTGATAAAGTCCGTCATTTCCCAGATGAGGGGAAGGGACAGGACCGAGCCTGCATAAATCATACCCAGATAACAGATGCGGTAAGTGTTAAGTGATGCCTCCCCGAAGAGATAAGAAGCAGCCTGGGCACCGAAATGGGACCAGCCTACCAAGGTGGCAAAGGCAAAGGCGATGAGAGAAAGGGAAAGGAAGGTTTCTCCTCCCGGCAGAGGGGCAAAAGCCGCACTTGTCAACGTGGTAGGGGAATACAGAGCGGCAACACCGGGATGGCGAAGCAGGGCGCTGAGGATAACAATACCGGTCAGCGCACACAAGATAACCGTATCAAAAAAAACAGCAGACATTGAAAGCAGAGCAGCCTTTTCCGGGTTGCTTTTTTTTGTTGTGAGGCTTTCCTGCTCATCGGTAAACGCCAGCGGTGCGGTGCCAAGGCCTGCCTCGTTGGTAAACAGTCCTCTCGCAATGCCGTAGCGGGCGGAAAATAAAAAGGAACCGCCGGCAATTCCGCCAAGGGCGGCGGTAGGAGTGAAGGCGGAGGACAGAATCAGCCGAAGAGAAGGAAGTAAAAAGTCCCGGTTCAGTAATAAAAGGAGCAGGCATGCGACAATGTAGCAAAAGGCCATGGAAGGAACCAGAATACTGCACATTTTTTTGATGGCACCGGAGCCATGCAGGATAACATACCCTACGGCAAGTACCAGAAGAAGGCCCGTAATGACAGGAGAGGTGCCGGTTAGAGAAAACACGCTTTCTGTTACGGTACCGGCCTGGGTAGAACAGCCGATGCCGAAGGAGGTAATCAGCAACAAAAAGGCGAACAACTTTCCGGCTTTTTTGTTATGTAATGCGGTTTCCCAGACATACATCATACCGCCTTTGTAGGAGCCGTTTGCTTCCTTTTTGCGGTACAGCATGGATAGATAACATTCCGCATAGGCGGTGGCCATGCCAAAGAGCCCTGTAAGCCAGCACCAGAATACAGCACCGGGACCGCCAAGGGCAATGGCTGAGGACACGCCGACAATATTTCCTGTTCCCAGGGTTGCGGCCAATGCGGTGGACAGGGAGCCGAAACTTTGGCCTCCGTTGGTTTTTTCGGAAAAACGAAAGGCCTTTTTTATGTGTTTTTGAATGAAGCCCAGACGGAAGGTGAAAAACAGATGGGTACCCAGTAGCAGAAAGAGGAGAGGACCGTTCCATAAAAAGTGGTTTGCGGTACATAAAAAATCGTAGAGAAGAGACATGGTACATCCTTTTTTTTATAGTATATGAAGGGGAATGAAGAGGAATTCATCATAGAACGGCATAAAAAAGTCTGAACTGGCGGAAAAAAACGTAAAAAGTGACAAAAAAAGGAAAAAACACTTGCACATAGTGAAAAAACAGTGATATAATCAATATGTAGTAGTGTGTTTTGCTATAGTGATACTATGTGTAGTAGAAACATGACCGGAGGGGTTGACATGAAACAAGTCTTTTCCAAAAAAGGAACAGACAGGAAGTGTGCGCTGGAGCGGAAAAATGTACAGCGTATGGTTTTTGTTACCCTTTTTATGGCTGCCATGGCAGTGACCGGCATTGTGACGGGAATTGCCGGCGGATATTCGGGTGTTTTGGGTTTTTATGCTGTGGGTTCCGTGGCCTTCGGTGTTTTCGGAATTCATATGCTGCGAAAGAAGAGCAGACGAAGCGACCTTTGGCTGTTCCAGATGATATATCTGATTGCAAATATCAGCATTCTTACGTATATTTCTTATTTCTGTTATGAAACCACCGGTTCCTTTATGGTATACGGTCTTGTGATTATACTGAATTCCTGCGGCTTGTTGTTTCAGAAAAGTGAATATTTGCTGTGTATGGGAATCGAAGCCATGATGCCCCTTGCAGTATATCTGGAGAATGGACTTTCTACGGGGCAGATTTTGGTTGTGGCAGGCTGTCATGTGTTGGGATTGTTTGTTGCTTACGAACGCTACAGGGGACATGCTATGGCAGAAGCATACAGAAGGAAGTATGTGGAGGAAGTAAAGGCTGCTGAGATGGACCCGCTTACGAAGGTAAATAATCGCCGGGGCATGATGCGGAAGGTGGTTTCCGTATGGCCGGCATTGGAACAGAATCACCGGACGGTTGCCGTGATGGTAGTGGATGTGGACCATTTTAAAAAGTATAATGACCGGTTTGGTCATCCTATGGGAGATAAATGCCTGTGCAGGGTGGCGGAGTCCTTACAAAGAACCGTGCAAGGGTATCCGGCATTGGTATCCCGTATCGGCGGTGAGGAGTTTTTAGTGTTCCTTCATGGGGAAAGTGATGAACGGATTTTAGAATTGGCAGAACAGGTGAGAAAGAATGTGGAGGCACTTGGAATGCCGCATTCCGAAACCGCAAAGTACCGTAATGTCACCATCAGTGTGGGAGTTGCTACGGATTATTGCAGTAATCAGATCAGCTTCGGCGGATTGTACCGTAGAGCAGATAAAGAATTGTATCGTGCAAAGAATCTGGGAAGAAACCGCATTTCCTGTCGGAGCGGTGTGTATTTGGAACGAAGGGAACGTAGGATGGGCGAGCGATAAAAGAATCACTGAAATTCGTTATTTGTTGCTTGCATTTCATTTTCGGTTATGTTAGAGTATACAATATGTGAATAGACGGAACTGACGGAGGAATCATGGGTAAGTATTTTGGCACAGACGGTTTCCGTGGGGAAGCCGGTGTAAGTTTGACAGTAGAACATGCCTTCCGTGTAGGTCGTTTTCTCGGATATTTTTATGGGAAGGACCACAAAGCGAAGGTATTGATCGGAAAGGATACAAGACGCTCCGGTGATATGTTGGAGTATGCATTGGTGGCTGGATTGACAGCCGGAGGCGCTGATGTATACCGGCTGCATGTGACGCCGACGCCAAGCGTTGCGTATCTTGTGAAAAAGGAAGGGTTCGATTGTGGCATTATGATAACCGCAAGCCACAATCCTTTTTATGATAACGGAATTAAAGTCATCAACGGAGAAGGTTACAAGCTGGAAGCGGAGATTGAAGAACAGATAGAGAACTACATCGACGGTATCATAGAAGAAGTACCCTATGCAAGACGGGATGCCATCGGCGTAACGCTGGATTATCCGGAAGGAAGAAAGAATTACATCGATTATCTGGTATCCGTGGCAGGACGGTCCTATGAAGGCATGAAGGTTGGTCTTGATCTGGCAAACGGTTCCGCAACTTCCGTAGCAAAGGAAGTGTTTGAGGCACTGGGTGCCGAGACTTATGTAATCAACAGCAATCCGGATGGTTTTAATATCAATACAAATTGCGGTTCCACCCATATTGAGGGACTGCAGAAGCTGGTAACGGAGAAGGGTCTTCATGTAGGCTTTGCCTACGACGGAGATGCGGACCGTTGTCTGGCGGTGGATCAAACCGGGAAGCTTGTGGAAGGTGACCATATCATGTATTTGTGCGGCAAGTATATGAAAGAAAACAACGAGCTTTCCAATAATACCGTAGTGACCACGGTGATGTCGAACCTGGGCTTGTACCGGGCATTTGACGAACTGGGGATTTCCTATGAAAAGACTGCGGTAGGCGATAAATATGTACATGAGAATATGATGGCAAACGGTCACTCCATCGGCGGAGAGAATTCGGGACATATTATTTTTATGAAGCATGCCACCACGGGTGACGGTGTGCTGACCTCCCTGAAGGTAATGGAAGTGATGTGTGCCACGGGAAAGAGTCTTTCGGAGCTTTCTGGTGGCATGACCGTATATCCGCAGCTTCTTGTAAATGTAAGAGTAACGGATAAGAAGGATGCCCAGGCTGACCCGGTGGTACAGGCAAAGGTTGCGGAGGTGGCAGAGCTTCTCGGCAACGACGGAAGAATTCTTGTAAGAGAAAGCGGTACGGAACCTCTCATTCGTGTCATGGTAGAGGCCGGAACCGAGGAATTATGTAAGCAATATACACAAGCGGTAGTTGATGCTTTACAGAATCGAGGCTTTGTGTTATAATAAAACGATACGATTTTAAGGAGGACTTTTGAAATGAGTTTCAAAGTAGAAGAATTAGGTAAGAGCATGGTGAAACTTACCATTGAAGTTGCAGCTGATGAGTTTGAGAAGGCTATGGAGACGGCATATCAGAAGAATAAAAATAAATTGTCCGTACAGGGTTTTCGTAAGGGTAAGGCTCCGCGTGCTATGGTTGAAAAGATGTATGGCCCGGGCATTTTCTACGAGGATGCGGCAAACGAGCTGATTCCGGGTGAGTACGAGAAGGCAGCGGTTGAGAGTGGTCTTGATATTGTTTCCAGACCGGAAATCGACCTGGTACAGGTAGAAAAGGGTAAGGCATTTATCTTTACCGCAGAAGTAGCAGTGAAGCCGGAAGTAACCCTTGGTACCTATAAGGGTGTTACCGTTGAGAAGAAGGCAGTAGAAGTAACCGACGAAGAGATTAGTGCTGAGCTTGACCGTGTAAGAGAGCAGAATGCAAGAATCCTTACCGTAGAGGACAGACCGGTTGCTGACGGCGATGAGACCGTGATCGATTTCGAAGGCTTTGTAGACGGCGTACCGTTCGCAGGCGGTAAGGGCGAGGATTACAAGCTTGTAATCGGTTCCCATTCCTTCATCGATACCTTCGAAGAGCAGTTAATCGGCAAGAACATCGGCGAAGAAGTAGAAGTAAACGTAACCTTCCCGGAAGAGTACCATGCAGCAGAGCTTGCAGGTAAGCCGGCATTGTTCAAGGTTACCGTTAAGGCGATTACCGCAAAGGAGCTTCCGGAGCTGGATGATGAGTTCGCAGTAGACGTATCCGAGTTCGATACCCTTGCTGAGTACAAGGAAGACATTAAGAAGAACCTTCTTGAGAAGAAGGAAAAGGAAGCAAAGTTTGCAAAGGAAGATGCAGTGGTTGATAAGATTATCGAGGAAGCAACCATGGAGATTCCGGATGCTATGATTGATACCCAGACCCGCCAGATGGCAGAGGAGTACGCACAGAGACTTCAGATGCAGGGTCTTAACTTAGAGCAGTACTTCAAGTTCACCGGCATGACCGCAAACAGCTTCATGGAGAACTTAAAGCCGCAGGCATTAAAGAGAATCCAGTGCAGACTTGTTCTTGAGGCAGTTGTAAAGGCAGAGAACATTGAAGTAACCGAGGAAGAAGTAGATAAGGAATTCGAGACCATGGCGCAGAACTATCGTATGGAAAAGGATAAGTTGATTGAGCTTGTGGGCGAGAAGGAAAAGGAACAGATTAAGATGGATATCGCAGTACAGAAGGCAGTTGACTTCGTACGCGACGCTGCAAAAGAAAAGTAAGAATAACCAACATAAGGGATGTTCCGCATGGGCATCCCTTCGTTGACAGAAAGGAGTTTATAATATGAGTTTAGTACCTTATGTGTTGGAACAAACCGCAAAGGGCGAGCGTACCTATGATATTTATTCCAGATTGTTAAAGGATCGTATTATATTTCTTGGTGAGGAAGTAAATGATGTAACGGCAAGTCTTGTAGTGGCACAGCTTCTTTTTTTGGAAAGCGAAGACCCGAAGAGAGACATCAGTCTTTATATTAACAGCCCGGGTGGCTCCGTAACGGCAGGTATGGCCATTTACGATACCATGCAGTATATTAAGTGTGATGTTTCTACTATTTGTATCGGCATGGCAGCCAGCATGGGCGCATTCCTTTTGGCCGGTGGTGCCAAGGGCAAGCGTTTTGCACTTCCGAATGCGGAGGTCATGATTCATCAGCCGTCCGGTGGTGCAAGAGGTCAGGCAACGGAGATTGAGATTGCGGCAAAGAATATTTTACGTACAAGACAGAAGTTAAACGAGATTCTTGCTGCCAATACCGGAAAGCCGATTGATGTTATTGCGGTAGATACGGAACGTGACAATTATATGACTGCGGAAGAAGCCGTAGCATATGGTTTGATTGACAGTGTGATCACGAACCGATAATTTTTTTGTGAGGAGAACGTAAAGTGGCAAATAAAACAGATGACAGACAAACGGTAAGCTGTTCTTTCTGCGGAAAAGGACAGAAACAAGTACGAAAGATGATTTCCGGTCCGTCGGGAGTGTATATTTGTGACGAGTGCATCGAGCTTTGTGCCGAGCTGGTAGAAGAAGAACTGGACAATGACGATGATTTTGCGGCGGAGGATACAAGCGGTATCAATTTGCTTAAGCCGATGGAAATCAAGGCGTTTTTGGATGAGTACGTAATCGGCCAGGAGGATGCAAAGAAAGTACTTGCCGTGTCGGTGTACAATCACTATAAGCGGGTACTGATGCAGCCGAGTATGGATGTGGAATTGCAGAAGTCCAATATTCTTATGATTGGTCCTACCGGTAGCGGTAAGACTTACCTTGCACAGACCTTGGCGAAGCTTTTAAACGTACCGTTTGCCATCGCAGATGCGACGGCGCTTACGGAAGCCGGTTATGTGGGCGAGGACGTAGAGAATATCTTATTAAAGCTGATTCAGGCGGCAGACTATGACATAGAGCGGGCGGAACACGGTATCATCTATATCGATGAGATTGATAAGATTACCCGTAAGTCGGAGAACGTATCCATTACCAGAGACGTATCCGGCGAAGGTGTACAGCAGGCTTTGTTAAAGATTTTGGAAGGTACGGTTGCTTCCGTTCCGCCGCAGGGTGGCAGAAAGCATCCGCATCAAGAACTGTTACAAATTAATACTACCAATATTTTATTTATTTGCGGCGGTGCCTTTGACGGCTTGGAGAAGTTAGTAGAAGCACGTACCGGTCATAAGTCCATGGGCTTTAATGCGGAAATCGGCGACGGTGCGGAACTTCGCATCGGTGATATGTTCCGTCAGGTGATGCCGCAGGATTTGGTGAAATTCGGCATGATTCCGGAATTTATCGGCCGTGTACCGGTAACGGTAGCACTGGATATTCTGGATGAGGATGCACTTGTTCGTATTTTGCAGGAGCCGAAGAATGCGCTGACCAAGCAGTATCAGCGTATCTTTGAATTGGATGGCGTGGAACTGGAGTTTGAGCAGGCGGCACTGGAAGTCATTGCAAAGCGTGCGGTGGAGCAGAAGACCGGTGCAAGAGGCTTACGTGCCATCATGGAGAACATCATGATGGATACCATGTTCCGGGCACCTTCCGATGAAAGCATTTTAAAGTGTATCATAACGAAGGAAGCTGCGGAAGGCAGTGAAGAACCGACCCTTGAGATTGCGGAACAGCGCAAGCGGCCGGGGGTAAAAAAAGCAGGCACAAAGAGTACGGGCGAAAGCGCGTAATTGATTTGGCAGGGTGATAGAATGAGAGATGAGATTAAACTGATGCCGGTGATAGCACTACGAAATATCGTAGTGCTTCCCGGTATGTTGTTGCATTTTGACGTGAACCGCAAGTTCAGTATTCAGGCAGTGGAGGCGGCCATGAAGTCCGACCAGCTGTTGTTTGCTGCTATGCAAAAAGATGCAACCGTGGAAGAACCTACCATTGATGATTTGCATCAGGTAGGATGTATTGTAAGAATCAAACAGATTATTAAATTACCGGGGAATTTGATCCGTGTATTAGTCACCGGAGAGAAGCGAGGAGAGCTTGACTATTTGGTAAGTGTCTCCCCTTATTTTTCCGGACAGATTACTGTAACGGAGCAGGAGTCGTCGGCTTCTTTTTCTGCCGTGGAACAGCGTGCCATGTTAGGAACGTTGCATGACCTTCTTACGGTGTATTTTTCCGTAAACAGCAAGGTGGGAAAGGATGTGGCGGAGCAGCTTTACGGGGTAACGGATCTGGACCGTTTGACGGAGCAGATTATTGCTATGATTCCGTTTACCACAGGACAGCGTCAGGCTCTATTGGAGGAAATCGAGTTTTTTGCCCGGTTTGAACGACTGGCGGAGACTTTGGCGGACGAGATTGAAGAACTACGTATCCGGAAGGAGTTGCAGACCAAGGTAAAAGCCAAGGTTGACAAAAACCAAAAGGAATATGTACTGAGAGAGCAGATGAAGGTAATCCGTGAGGAACTTGGTGAGAGCAACGAAGCGGATGAATTTGTTGCCCGGGTGGAAAAACTTCAGGCTTCTCCGGAGATAAAAGAGGCAATTTTAAAGGAGATAGAGCGTTACAAGCGCCTTGGCGGGGCTGCATCGGAGAGTGCGGTGGCCCGTACTTATATCGAGACTTTGCTCGCTATGCCGTGGGAGAAAGCCACGGATGACAATTTTTCCTTAACGGATGCGGAAAAGATTCTGGACCGGGACCATTACGGAATGGAAAAGGTGAAGGAACGCATTTTGCAGTATCTGGCGGTAAGAAAACGTACCGGAACTGCAGGCGGCACTATTTTGTGTCTGGTAGGGCCTCCTGGAACCGGTAAAACCTCCGTTGCCCACTCCGTAGCGGAAGCACTGGGGAAAAAATATGTGCGGGTATGCCTGGGCGGTGTCCGGGACGAAGCGGAGATCCGAGGCCACAGACGTACCTATATCGGTGCAATGCCGGGAAGAATCGCTGCGGGAATCAAGCAGGCAGGAGTTAAGAACCCACTCATGTTGTTGGATGAGATTGATAAAGTGGCCAGTGACTACAAGGGAGATCCGAGTGCAGCTCTGTTAGAGGTGTTGGATCCGGAGCAGAATGCTCATTTTATGGATCACTATTTGGATATGCCTCTCGACTTATCGGAGGTACTGTTTATTGCAACGGCCAATACCTTAGATACCATTCCGAAGCCGCTTTACGACCGTATGGAGATCATCGAACTGTCAAGCTATACGGAGGAGGAGAAATTCTTCATTGCAAAGCGTCATTTGTGGAAAAAGCAGATGAAGAAAAATGGTCTTTCCACGAAGGAAATAAAGATAACCGACAGTGGCATCCGGAATGTGATTTCCGGTTATACAAAGGAAGCCGGTGTCCGTAAGTTGGAACAGAAGCTTGGTGAGCTTTGCCGGAAAGCCGTATGGAATATAGATGCTACAGGTGTAGAAACAACACTTCCGGTGAAAATTTCGGAGAAGGAATTGACGACGTATTTGGGAAAACGCAAATACCGGCCGGATACGATAGAAAAGAAGCCGCAAATCGGTTTGGTAAGAGGTCTTGCCTGGACCAGCGTGGGTGGCGATACCCTTGAGATCGAAGGGAATGTCATGCCGGGAAAGGGAGGTATTACCTTAACCGGTAAGTTAGGCGATGTGATGAAGGAGTCGGCACAGACTGCGTTATCCTTTGTCCGTTCCTACCTGGGAGATGATTTTGAGGAAGAGTATTTTGAGAAGCATCATATTCACATCCATGTACCGGAGGGAGCAGTTCCGAAGGATGGTCCATCTGCCGGAATTACCATGGCTACCGCTATTTACTCCGCTTTGACAAAGAAGAAGGTGGCAGCGGATGTGGCTATGACCGGAGAGATTACGCTGCGAGGCAGGGTATTGCCAATCGGAGGCCTTAAGGAAAAGCTGCTTGCCGCAAAGAAGGCGGGCGTGAAAAAGGTACTGGTACCGCAAAAGAACGAGGCGGATGTGGCTGAGCTTTCCGAGCAAATTACAAAGGGATTAACCATTGTGTTTGTGTCGGAAGTAACAGAAGTATTTGCCGAAGCTATTGTGGGCTAGGTTGCAATGTCGGAACGATTACACCCTAACGCTGTACCGGCAAGGGTGCAGGAAAGAATAGGAGAACCGGAATGAATGTTACAAAAGTGAATCTGGAAACGGTATGCGGTATTACCAGTAAATTGCCGGAGAATTTATTGCCGGAATTTGCCTTTGCCGGGAAATCCAATGTGGGAAAGTCCTCCTTGATTAACGGTTTAATGAACCGCAAGTCTTATGCAAGAACTTCCGCACAGCCGGGAAAGACCCAGACCATAAATTTTTACAATATTAACGAAAAACTTTATTTTGTGGATTTGCCGGGCTACGGCTATGCAAAGGTATCCATGGAAATACGGGCAAAATGGGGCAAGATGATTGAACGCTATCTGCAAAAATCCCCGCAATTGCGACTGGTGTTTTTGTTAGTGGATATTCGTCATGAGCCGTCGGAGAACGACAAGGACATGTACGCCTGGGTGGTGAACAACGGATTTTCTCCGGTGGTAATCGCTACCAAGCTTGACAAAATCAACCGGAGCCAGATTGCCAAACAGACCAAACTGATCCGAACCGCTCTGAATATGCCGAAGGACGGCATCCTGATCCCGTTTTCCGCGGAGACGAAACAGGGAAGAGACGAGATTTGGCAGAAAATTGAAGAATTTTTACCGCAGGAAGGGTAACGGGATTCCACAGGCGAGTGCATGCACACCCCCTCTTGCGATTGAAGTAACTTTATTAAAATAGGCTAAATAATAGAATTTATTTTCTCAATACGCAACGCTTCGTCAAACTTCCTCTAACCGGTTCTAAACGTCTCTCGGGAGCGTCCTCGAGACTTAGAACCGCTAAGAGGTGATTTCGACTCAGCTAAAAGCGCGGTCCTTCGGACAAATATCGAAAATCAAATTCTATTATTTAGCCTATTTTATTTTACAGTTTCTTTTTTTGCAAGAGTCCGCCACGCCCGGGGCCATTGTGCATGCACCCGCCTGTAGGCCGGCTATTCCTCGTTTTCTTTCTTCGAAGTCAACAGCTTTGTGACAATATACGTATAGATGTCGGTGCTGTTCTCCTTCCAGTTGTTACAGAGGCGTTCCGCTTCCGCTTCGTTTGACAGGGTAATCTGTAAATCCAACAGGACGGAGTCACGGTCCAGAATTTTGCACTCTGCCAGGTATTCCGAATGTTTGATTTCGTAGTAGTCGGCCGGTGTGGACTGTTCTTCCTTTAACTGATAACGCTGGGCGGAAAGATAGTCATCGATGTCGGCTCTGGCTGCCGGGGAAATATCTTTAAAGAAAAAGGAAAGGGCTTCGCCGCCGGCTTCTGTGATGTGATACAGCGTTTTGTTGCGGACCACTTCCCTGGCTATAAAGCCATCCTCTGTCAGGTCATTGATGGTTTCGTGCAGGGTGAAATAATCCGTGTAGTTTTTTCCGATGAAAAAATCCGTAAGCTGAGAATCGGTCATGGAAAAATCGATCCGGTCCAAAATGTAGAGGATCATCAGCTTGTATAACATCAGCATTTCCGATTGCATGGGAATCTCCTTTCGATTTCTTTTTCTAGCGTGTTTCTGACTGTTTTTTTATCTCCGCTCCATAAGGGAGCAATCAGTAGCTTTTTCGG
>JAZNBY010000164.1:0-13735 GCA_045587325.1 Lachnospiraceae bacterium
GTATACCCCAAGGTCAAAATCGGCTTTTTTATACCTGCTTCCCTAAGCTCCAATGCTTCTTCGATATTGGATACAGCAAGTCGGATCGTAGCCATGTCGTTCTGTGAGCCAAGGAGTTGAACCAAATCCTTGTCTTCCTAAGACCGCTTGGCCTCCGACTTGTATACCCCAAGGTCAAAATCGGCTTTTTTATACCTGCTTCCCTAAGCTCCAATGCTTCTTCGATATTGGATACAGCAAACCAGTCCGCCGTATCGTACACGGTCTTTGCCACAGGCACCGCACCATGTCCGTATCCGTCCGCTTTGATAACTGCGGCAAGCTTTACTCCCGGCTTTAACTTTTTCTTTATTTCCTCTGCATTTCCGGCAATGGCATCCAGATTAATGTCCGCTTTTACCCGGTAATACTCTTTTACCTTTTGCAGTGTATTCCCTAACATCATCTTACTTTCTCGTCTCCTTTTTCCGCAAAAAGTTCTCCGATTGCATCAAGCAAATCCCTTGCAATCACGGATACAGCACCCTGTTTCGCCGATGCTCTATCCCCGGCAGCTCCGTGAAGGCAGACCCCTGCGGATGCCGCCGCAAAGCTTTCCATTCCTGCCGCAGCCAATGCCGCAATCATTCCCGTCAAAACATCTCCGCTTCCTCCGGTACTCATTCCGTTATTTCCGGTGGTATTCATAAACAGTTCTTCTCCCGATACGACCAGGGTCACTGCATCTTTTAATACAAAGGTAAGCTTACTATATGCACCGATTCGCTTTGCCGTCTCCGGAAAATCTCCGGTTAGCTCACTTATCGGCTTTCCAAACAACCGGGCTGCTTCTCCCGGATGCGGTGTCAACACCGCACCTGCCGGTAACAGTTGTTCCAAATAAGCACACCGTTCTTCCAAAGACTCTATGCCCTCCCGGTTCATCCGTTCTGCCAGTACATTTAATGCATCCGCATCCCAAACCGTCACCGGAATCGATTCTCTCTTTCTCAATGCATCACAAAATACAGAAACAATCTGTTCCGCTGTTTCGTCACATCCAAGCCCCGGCCCGATTACAAACACATCCGCAAACTCCAATGCCGCCTCTATGGTATTCTCTATCTCTTCCGTCGTCTCATACGTAGAAAGCATGGCTTCCGGAAGCAACGTCTGCATAATCTCCCTATTACATTCCGGAGTGATTACCTTTACCAGGCCTGCGCCCGTACGATATGCCGCTGCCGCCGAGAAATACGCAGCCCCGGCCACATTTTTCTTTCCTGCGATCACTGCGACTTTACCAAAGGTTCCTTTATTGGCATCCGCCGGACGCTTCGGCAAAAGGTCCTCTATTCTCTTCGGACAGTACCACCAACCCAGACGTTGTTCCTGCAGTACCTGTTTCGTAAATCCGATGTCTGCTATCGTCACATGCCCGGAATACTCCTTCCCCGGATATAACATATGACCACATTTTACCCCTCCGAAGGTTACCGTCTCGTCTGCCATAAGGGCAACACCCTCGATCTTACCCGTAGAGGCATTAACTCCGGACGGAATATCCACTGCTATTACGATATGAGATTCCTTATTCAAACGTTCCAATAAAACGGCGTAGTCTCCTTCAATCGCCCGTGTCAGACCCACTCCGAACAACGCATCTACAATGACCTCATACCCGGCCGTCTCTTCCGGCTCCTGCACCGGCACTCCTACCGCCTTAGCAATGCTTAATTGTTGCAAAAACTCTTTTGTTGCATGTATAAACTCTTCTTCCGGGTTACTTGCACCTTTTATAAGTATCGTAGCATCATATCCCGCTTCTTTTAGCATGCGGGCTACGGCAATCCCGTCGCCCCCGTTGTTCCCTATACCACATAATACACCGATACGACTCTGAGGCAACGCATACTTCTCTACACACTCCGTCACGGCAAGTGCCGCCCGTTCCATTAATACCAACGACGGAATTCCCATCTCTTCTATGGTAATCCGGTCCACTTCCTTAATACCCTTGGCATCAAAAAATGGAATTCGATAGTCCCCACTCTCTGTACGACCAAAAGACACCGGATGTCCCTGACCTAACGACATCGAACTCCCGTATCTTATCTCATCTGTTTCACAAATGGCATAGGACTGTGCATATTGCGCCGTATCTGTAATAGAAACATGTACCCTTGTAATTCCCATGTCTTCCGCCTTTTGCTTTGCGCATCCATGTAATACCACATAAGGCATGCCTGTTACATCTCGCAACACTTCAATTTCGATAGGACTGATTCCGGAAAAGCCGCATCCCAGTGCCTTCGCCACCGCCTCTTTTGCCGCGAAATTCCCTGCTGACCGGACTGCACGCTTCGCAATCAATTCCTGTTCCCGCTCCGTATAAACTTTCTTTAAAAAAGCAGAACGCCCGATTGCTTTTTGCACCCGGGCAATCTCTACCAAATCTGTACCGATTCCGGTTATCATTCTCTTCTCCTTATTCTCTCGTTGCTGCACTCTCTTTCTTCACTTTTGCAACCGATGTCAAAGCCGATTCACTCGTTTTCTGTTTCTGCTGTGCAGCACGAATATTATAAGATAACCGCATCAAACTTTCCGTCAAATGAACATTCTCCACTACTACATGTTTCGGAAGTCTTAACTCCACCGGAGCAAAATTCCAAATCGCATTTACACCCCAGGAAACCACATCATTAGCCACCTGCACCGCATGTTCCTTAGGAAGCGCAAGTGCTACGATGTCCGGTTTGTTTTTCATTACATATTCTTTCAACTCACTCATGGCACGAATCCGAATCGCACCCACTTCTTTTCCAATCAATTCCGGCTTCACATCAAACACTGCTTTGATATCAAAACCACGACGGGCAAAATCCGCATAATTTGCAATGGCCTGCCCCAGATTACCTGCACCGATAATCACTACTTCGTGTTCCTGATCAAGGCCCAGAATCTTTCCGATTTCCGTATACAAATATTCTACATTGTAACCATATCCCTGCTGTCCGAAACCACCGAAATTATTCAGGTCCTGCCGAATCTGGGATGCCGTTACATTCATTCTTTCACTCAACTCTTTGGAGGAAATGCGAACTACTTCTTTTTTTCTTAATTCACCCAAATATCTGTAATAGCGTGGTAAACGCTTAATTACTGCCGTCGAAATCACTTTTTCCATCTTGCCGCCTCCTTCTTTCCAAAGCATAAAATCACTTATTACCATTATATTGCAGTGACATATTTTTGTCAATGTGAAAGTCCCGTAAAAGGCGGTTAAATTCTTATAAAATCAACATTATTCCACTCGTTTTACCTGTAGCTTCGAAAGCAAATGTTCCACCTCATCCTTGGTCCCCAGTTCCGGTGAAAACGCACTGGCACTTCCTGATGCAATTCCGGTTTTAAACGCTTCTTCCGCAGACTTCGTCGCTTCGTATTTCCAAAGGAAACCGGCCAACATGGAATCTCCGGAACCTACCGTATTTACTACCGCCCCCTGTGGCGCTTCTCCAAACCAGACACTACCGTCCTCCGCTGCCAACACAGCCCCGTCTCCTGCCATGGAAACAAGCACATTTCTTGCGCCTTCTTCCCGTAACTTTTTCGCATAAGGCAACACTTCTTCTTTTGTCTTTAGCTCTACTCCGTACACCTCGCCAAGCTCATGATGATTCGGCTTTACCAAAAGAGGACCGTATTTTATGGTATTCCGTAACAAATCTCCAGTAGCATCTACTACTACCCTTGCACCTTTTGCCTTTACCAGTTCCATCATATCTACATAAATATCCTTCGGAAGTGAAGCCGGTACACTGCCGGAAAGTACCAGGACATCCTCCTTGGTCAGTACGGAAAGTTTCTCAAACAATGCCTGCAGACTCTTCTCGTCACATGCCGGACCTCCTGCGTTAATCTCCCCTTCCATTCCTCCCCAAAGTTTTACATTAATGCGGGTCATCCCCTCCGGAAGACTCACAAAATTGGTCCGGATGCCCAGTTCATGTACCATCCTAACTAATTCCGCTCCGGTAAAACCTGCCACCAAGCCCAATGCCGTAGACTCTGCTCCAAGATTCTTCAGCATCCGGGACACCATAAGTCCTTTCCCTCCCGGAATGAGTTCTTCCTTCACGGAACGATTTACCCGCTCCGGTACAAACTCATTTAAGGTCATATTGTAATCCAACGCCGGATTTAACGTCATCGTATAAAACATAGGCACCTCCATTGTCTGTCCAAAAATAACGAAAAACAATGCCGCAAAGATTCCTTCCTTGCGGCAAAGACATTCTTTTACTTTTATTCTCCCATCATTACCAGTTGATTATACAACGGCAGAATGGTTTCTTCCGTCTCCTCCAGTTCATCTGCAATCTGTGCCACGGATTTCCCTTTCGCAATCTTCCTCTCAATCAAATTAACAAGCGTCTGACGTCTTCCTTCTGCTCTTCCTTCTGCTCTTCCTTCTGCTCTTCCTTCCGCAATTCCTTCTATTCTCCCTTCTGCTATCCCTCTTATTCTTCCTTCTTCCAAACCCGCCTTTAATCCCTCATCTCTGCCTTGCTGAAATCCTGCTTCCAGCTTTCCTTTAAAATGGTACTCCAAAATCTCATCCAATGCTTCACACATGTTATTCACCTTGAACCTTTCTTCGTTTGCCCGAACAATTACATTCATTATAGACCGGTATAGATTTTCTCTCTCGTGTCTTTTGTATTCACGAAGTAATCGTTCTGTTTCCTGTCGGCTTCTCAAATCATCCGTCAAACTTTTCAGCCATAAATTATCCTCTTCCGTTAGCTGTTTCTGTACAATCAATTGAATCTGAAACAATGCATCCGAAATATAGTAAATTCCGCTTTCTATGTTCCGTATGACGCGCCCCTGTTCCTCTTTCAAATACATCATCAGCTTTTTGGGTTCTCTTCTGCACACAAAGGATATTGTTACTTCCTCGTTCTTAATCTCATTCGCATTTCCCGTATCCGACTTGTAGAAACACGCATACCCATATACCTTGTAAAAATCATCGATACTCAAATAATCTTTCGGACTTTTGTACTCTACGATATTATAGGTTCGAAAAATCCGACCGATATTTTTCTCAATCTGCCGTGCCTTTGACTTCTTGACAATCAACACATCCAGTTGCATCGGCTTTGAACCAAGCATATGCTCGTTTTCAAACTCCAAATACTTGGCTTCTGCTTCCAGTTCAATCTGAAGCCCTGCATAAAACGCAGAATGCCACTGCAACAACTCCTCTTTCCCATTTTCCTTTTTTTGTTCTCTCATGAAACCTCCCTTGTACTTGTTTAGAGGTTTCCTTCCCCAAGAAAACCCCTGCCTTACACTCGCGAATCAAAGCATGAATTTTCTGAAGAAACAGTTCGTTATCTTTTTCAGTAACAACTGTAAGAATGAAACTAAGAACGCAGCGTTCACCTGACTGCATTGAAAAAAAGAAAAATATGCTTTAACTTAAGCATAGCACGACTTTTTCAAAAAAGCAAGTAGAAAATATGTAAACCTCTTCTATCATTACAGTTAAGGGGAGAGTCAAGAAGAAAATGGAAAAAAATAATTTCTTACAATAGTACTCCTTGTATGCGTCGGTTTGACCTCACTTTTCCTTTACAGCCCATTCTCATACATTTCATTAATCGCAGCCTGTGCCTGCTCCGTTTCTTTTTTCTTTATGATGGCATTGCGATCACTCAATATGGCAAGCATCTCATCCACCACTTCCCCCTCGCCAAGATGGGAATATTGGCACAAATATCCGATCATTCGTGCTGCCGTAAAATCCGTATTCAAATTCTTGGTAATCACATCGCATAACTCTTCATGATACCCGCGTTCCACCAGCATATGATAAAGTTGCATACTTAATTCTGTTCTTGGTTTCATGTGGTATTCTCCTTGGAAATATGTATATTAGCCCCTTGCCTTTTCCAAATACTCCTTGATCAATAATAACGTCTGGTATTCCCGATTATTCCAAGCACGTTCCTCTTCCCCATTCAGCATCTTTTCATTTTTCTCCAATGCTTCGTCCAAGGTATACAACACTTGTCTGAATCTGTATTTCTTTTCATTCTCTGTATAGTCGCATGCACCCTGTTCCGGATAAACGTCACAAAAATACAGACGGCTGAATTGATGCCATATCATTGGTTCATGGACGGACAATCTCTTTTCTTCGATTTCCCCAAACGGTACAATTGTTTCCAAATTCACATCATACCCGGTTTCTTCCTTTACTTCCCGTACCAGTGCCTGATACTCATCCTCGCCTGGGTCTATCCCGCCACCCGGAAGTTTCACTTCTCCATATTTATCTTCTATCATCAATAGCTTTCCGTCAATAAAAATGATGCCTCTTACCGCTACTCGATAGATTTCCTCCATATCCGGGGCATAATTTTTCGCATCCATGATAAGTATTTTTTCCATAGTCTTCTCCTCTCTCATTCGCACTCTATTTGCCGAAAACAACACTTTGTAAAAACAACCGGCATCATTTCAGAGAAATTTCTATGACTATCATATCAAATTCATTATTCATTTTCTTGACTTTTTGAATACCGAAAAGTTATATTTCCTCCTTAAAAAAATCTTTGTATCCTTCTCCGAAAATCTCATTGGCACTGGTCACGACCATAAACGCCATCCGGTCTTCACTTTTTACAATGTCCTGCACTTCTGCGCCCAAACGATTGGGAACCATCGTAAATACCACTCTCTTTTCAGTTCCGGTAAAGCCGCCCCGTCCATGCAAATAGGTCACACCAACATCCAATTCTTTCATTAAACGAGTTCCGATTTCCTCCGGTTTCTCCGTCATGATAAACAGCATTTTAGCCACATCTCCACCATAAAGTACATAATCCAGTGCCTTTCCACAGACTACGACCGTCAACAATGCATAGAATGCAACCTCAATATTTTTGAACACCAATGCAGAAAAACTCACAACCAATATATCCGTACACAGAAACAGAAACCCTGTTTTCAAATGACGAAACTTCCGGCGCAGAATTTTCACAATAATGTCGGTACCGCCGGTTGTGGCACCGGCTCTGAAAATCAATCCGATTCCTACCGCAATTAGAATTCCTCCGGTTACACTTGCAATCAACAAATCATCTGTCATTGCCCCCATCGGACTTAACAAGTTTGTAAACGCAGATACCAATACAATGGCATACACCGTTTTTGCAATAAAACGGATTCCAAACTTCCAAATTCCAAGTAAAATAATTGGTATATTCAGCACAAAATATAGGGTCCCGGTCTCAATCTCTACCAGACGATTTAAAATCACAGCAATACCGGCAACACCACCCGGTGCCAACTGATTCGGATCTAAAAACAAACTGATTCCTACCGCATAGATTGCTGTTGCTACCGCAATTAAGAGGAAGCTTTTTATTTCATGGAATAGTTTCTTTTTCATAAATGCCTTTCCTTTAAATTAGATGTTATTATCTCTTCAGGTACAAATTATATTCGTAAGCGTCACCCTGATACTCTTCTTGCTTTCTCAATACAAATTCAGTAAACCCCAAGGCTTGATACATATGAATTGCTCTAAGATTATCGTCTTCCACCCCGACAGTAAACTCGCAATATCCGTCTTCTTTTAATATACCCAAAACCGATTTTAAAAGATAGGTCCCGTACCCTTTGTTCTGAAAACCTTCACGCACTCTGAACGCAAACATATAGGCACGTCTGCCTCGTATCGCATAATTTTCATCGTCGCTTTCATACATCACATGAAGTTCACCGACTAAAACATCCTTGTCATACAAAACGAAAATATCAATCATCCCGTTCTCAATATCATGCGTACACTCCGATATCATCTGTTCCACATTATTATACTCGAACAACTCAGTCAAACGATGTAACTCGTGTACTGCTAATTTTTCTATCTTCATCGTACCGCTCCTGCAAATTGAATTTCAACGAACCTTTTCTACATTCGTAATTTCAAATCCTGCCTTCTTATATAACATAAGGGCATCGTTATTCCATTTTGCAACGTGTAAAGTAATCGGTTCATTGTTTCTTTCCCTAATGCGTTGCATTCCCCATAATAAAAGCTGTTTTCCGTATCCTCTATGCTGGAATTTCCTATTCACTATTAAGTCATCTATCTCATTCCCATAACATGCAATAGCCCCGATTATTTCTCCCTGATTTATAAGTAAATAGATATCCTTGACCTTATCAACAATCTGCGTATAATCATTCAAAAAATTGTATGGTTGAATATCAAGTGCTTTTCGCATTTCGTAAAAACATTCATTGTATATTCTCATATATTCTTGAAAGTATTCCTCTTCGAAAGGAATACAAACAATATCACTTTTCTCAACACAATCATTAACATACTTCATTTCATATGCTATTATTTCCATTACTTGCACCTTCATCATTATGATTCATCCCTCAAAAACATCAAAACCGCAGGTAAATCTATTTCGGAAAATCTTTTCTCGTTAATCAACTCCCTAACTTCATCAAGTCCTGCCCAGTGCACGTCGGCGCTGTCGTCCCCTTCCTTTTGCGGTTCTCCTTCCGCCTCACAAAGGAAGTAAACACCAAGAGAATCTACAGGACCTTTTATTGTCTGATAGGACGCGTACGGCTTTATACACTCCATAGAAAAACTACTGCCCGTTGTAATAACGGAATCCTGCTCTCCCCGAATTTCCTTTACCGTCAAACCGGTCTCTTCCATAATCTCTCTTCTCAGCCCATCCACCATTTTCTCATACTCGTTGATTCTACCACCCGGAAGCTCGTACGCTTCCCGTTCTCCCGCCCTTTTTCGTAGCTGGATAATCAGCTCCTTTCCTCTCTCTGATTCCCGAACTACTAAGCCTCTTACATTTACGTGTATCATAGGTTCACCCTTTCCCGTATTCTATCGTTTGATTTCGTAAAAAGCAAATACTCTTGATAAATGTCGTCTATCCCTAAGTTTATTAACCTGTCAAAGTCATATCTCCCGCACAGATGATGAACAAACTTCGTCCCAAGATAGTATCCGACGTCTCCTCTTCCGTTATAACTTACCCAATCGCCGAAATATCTTTGATTCGCTTTTGTCATGGTTGGCAAATCATGATAAAAGTCTTCCAGACTCTGCTGAAAATGCTTCTCGCACCACTTAAGCCAACCATTGTTATCCTGGTGATAGTAATTAACATCACCAACCAAAGTCTGTTCAAAGTACATTGCGATACCTTCGGTAAACAATTGCCAAACAAAATTCCGACTATTGTCATCGCTATGCTGATAAAACTTCCCGTATTGCTTATGATACACGTGTCCCAATTCATGATATACAAGACCTCTCATAGAATCCACATCGTACCAATTCAGTTCGAGAATTTTTTCTATCCCTAATAATATTACATTCCGTCCGTTCAAGGTAGTTACCCAGCCTGCCCCATTACAAAGTCCCACATACAAAACAATATCTATCTCCAATTCACATCCGAAGCAATCAACAACCTTTTTATTCAAATCCTCTGTAACTTTACGGAACGAAGCATGTAAGGTCTCCAATTCGGAATGTCTGTGGACCGCATTTAAAATCGGCAAAACGTCTCTTTCATAGACATAGTTTGTACCATCCAGACATTCATTTAAGTCATTGATAAAAACATCGGCAGAGTTATCATACACCGAATTTATGTATGACTCCCATTTTACTCTGTCAAACACGCCGTTTTCAAACAAATAATTAATCTGCGGATATGTATCGATTATATTGATCATACGTCCTCCCTCCTACAACATCATTGTGCATTTATACCCATCGACAAAACTTCATCCATTCTAAGTCTCTGTCCCTACAAAACGAACCCTATGCCTCATTTTTTAACCATAAAATTAAGATATCCGTTAATGGTATGAATCATAAAAAATAGCGAAGCCGCACCGGCTAATAAATAATTACTCTTCCACAATCCGAAAAATAAATAGTACAGCGGAACAGCAGCAAACTGGCTAATCACAATCAGCCAACCATATTGATAACCCAAAAAGTAAAACGTCCATCCGATAAAATTGATCAATATCATGAGAACAGTTAAGGCAAAAAACGCTTTTTCTTTTCGGGTTGACAGAGAAAAAAACTTACTATCATCTCTGACAATCATCATCAACAAAAGCATACAAAGTACTCCAACTATTCCCTGTACTCTCTCAATCCATAGACTCTCGTTTTGCATATTCATTATAGGATTAGATGCAGGTTTTATAATCGGCATAATCATGTATGGAATTTCTTGAATAGCAAATGCAATGATTCCAATAAAAGAGATTCCCAAATAATAATTTTTAAATAAATGAATCAACTTTACCACACTATTCTCCTCCACAAGCTCAAGTTTAATCAATCACCTCAGGGTCCCCCACTTCCTCGTTCCCCAAATAAACTGTATATTCTTTTCCTTCATACAGATTCATAATTTGTCTGCGTAGTTTCGACGGGTACAAAGGGGTGATATTTAATGTCTTGATATCAAGCCAGTCGTATCCCACTTGGTTTGTATCACTTTGCAGAATAGCGCCTTCGATTTCTCCCTTGTACTCACATAAAAACACGAGGTCAACACGATGAAAATCTTCCCCATGTAAGCCTTCTATTACAAACACCAAGTCTTTTACCTCAACCTGCAATCCCAGTTCTTCTGCCACTTCTCTGCAAACCGCCTCCGGAAGAAGTTCCTCCACATCCTGACCACCACCCGGCATGATATACCATTCTTCTTTACCATCGCTGATTTTAATCGCCAGCATTTTATCATCTTTTATGATCAATGCTTTTGCAGCATTTCTTACTGCTCGTTCCATGATTCATCCCCCTATCAATGATACAATTTGACCTTTTTCTGCTCCTAAACGCTGCCATCTGTCGACCTATAACAGCTTATCAAAAATCTTATTCGCACATTCAGAAGCGGTCATACTATGCGTATCTACCGTTAAATCATATCCCTCCTTAGGAAACAGGTATGTATACGACGCTTCGGCAGAACCCAGGCATCTGTCTTTTCGTTCCAGCTCTCTTTTTTGTAATACCTCCAAAGGACATGTTACATGTACCAACCACAAATACTGTTGACTCAACATCTCAGTTAATTGGTTAAAAATCCGCTCACTGGTAATCACATGGTCAATAATCACACCTTGGCTTCCAACGAGAAGCTGCAATACTTTTTCACAGAGAGCACCCGAAATCTCAAATACATCATCTTCATATATTACATCTTCTGTCGTCATCTTAAGGAACTCATCAATGGATACAATTTCGTATCTTTCATTTCTTTTGTCCATTATTAATGTTTGTAACGCTTTTGCCAACGTAGACTTTCCACTACTGGAAGAACCATTAAGCAATATGATCTGTTTTTTCATTATCGTTTTTCTCCATTTGTTTCAAATCTTATGTACTATACAAATTAGAAGTTATCGCTCTTCTCTCACAACAACAATACCACATTCTTCACATCGTTCTGCACAAGCTTTACTTGAAACCAACAGTCGTGAAGAGATTCTTTTTGACTGATTTTCTCCATCTTTCCGCCACATAATCTCTCTGTCACTTTCAACAATACCTTGTACCATTTCACTTCCACAATTCGGACATTTCAGCATAATTTATACCTCCATCTTTAAATCTGTGTACATCTAATTGTTTTCAAACATAAGTATTATTTCTCAACGACAAAAAACAATCGAGGAAAATCAAAGATTACTTTACCGTTTTTCTGTAAAGGATAATTTTGCCTAATCTCTTCCATGATATCTTTCTTAAATTCATCCTTCATTGCATCATCAATTTGAGAAAGATAAGGTCTTAAGCCTGTTCCCTCGTACCAAGACCAAATTGCCTCATGTGAGGGAAGTACATGATGGTAAGTAGTTGTCCAAATATCAAATTCATCAGACAACGCAGAAATAACATTAAAGTACTCTTCAACGCTACTCATAACATAATTTCTTTGATGCTTAAAAACTGTTCTCCATTTTTCACTAATAACTACTTTATGAATCAGATGATGAATCGGCTCATCAAAATTACAAGGAATCTGAATTGCCATAATTCCATTATCATTCAAAAGCTTATAAAGATTTTTTATGGTTTTAAACTGATCAGGAAGCCACTGAAGACAAGCATTTGAAAAGATTAAATCAAATTTTTGATCGGTCTCCTCCGTAAACACATCCGCATCCCACTGTTCAAATGTTATATCAGAATAATCCTTCTTTGCTCTTTCTATCATGTCAGCCGAAAAATCAATTCCCAATATCTCTGCATTTGGAAATATCTTTTTTATCACAACGGAACTGTTTCCCGGCCCACATCCTACATCAAGAACCGACGACACAGTTCGCCCTTCCACTCGTCTGACCAAATCAATCGCCGGCTGAGTCCTCTCTTTCTCAAACTTCAAATACGTTTCAGAATCCCACTTATTTTCCATCTATAAATCCTCCTATCCGCATCCTTTTTTGTTTAGACGAACCAAATCTGGCTCATTATTGAATACTCTTAACTAGCAATATTTTTGTTCAAGAAAACTATGTGCCTGTCTCTTCTTTTTCCACTCTCAAAGCTGTATCATATTCGGATTTTCCTTCTTCCATATGCCCTTTGGGGAAGACCCAATATCCGCCATGCTCACATGCAAGCAGATATTTTATGTCTTTGCCTTTTTGACAAAACACAACGGCACCGCAAGATTTTTCGTATTGCAATTCATCTGACATGGTTCTACCTCCGTATATTCATGTTTACATAATCATATCCCGGTCACTCATATCACCGAAATGCTCGAAATTGGATTTTTAACCGGATATGTTTGTACTAAATATCATCTTTTTGCAAGCTTCACAATAATCTGCTTGTATTCTAAACTTTGCCAATGAATAATCTACTTCAACTATACCCTTTCCAACGATTTTATCCATCACTCCAAGTTTTTCATTTTCAGGTTCCCAGAATATTTTACATCTGTCCTTGCTGGACAAGATACCCTTTTTCATTTCCTTCTCACAAAACGGACACTTCATTTTTACCTCCTTATTCCTCACCAAACGAACTACGAAAAGTTTCCATCTGTCCGCAAAGCATCTGATAAAACCCAAACTTCTCATAAAACGGCTTTAAACTTTCTTCGTAAACAACAGAAATCATATAAACGCGTTTTTCTTTCAGATATGTAATCATCTGATTCATCAATTCGGTGCCTACCCCTTTCCCCTGATACTTCGGATGAACCATCAGATCCTGGATGTACGCGTCTGTCACACCATTTGACACACAATCAATATATCCGATCATGTTATCTTTTTCATAAACGGCAATATGATAATAGGATGTCATTAACGGATTCCCATACTCCTCTTCCATCCTGTTCCAACCTACTGCTTCACGCAAATCCGATAAAGCTTTTGCCGATATAGTTTCATTGTATTTATATATCATTTCATATTCTCCCTTTTGCACAGATTAGGATTTGTATAATCCCTAAACCGTTATCCAGTATCGCTTCATCTTACAATCATCAACGTCAATCGTCTTCTCATAGATTCCACCATTGGCAAGTATTGTTTTCTCACTGGCTACATTTCTGACATCGCAAGTAACAAGAAGCTTATCAATTCCCATCGCATATGCATTTTGTATGTTCAAACGAAGCATTTCCTTTGCATA
>JAZNBY010000165.1:0-3555 GCA_045587325.1 Lachnospiraceae bacterium
TTCTTTATATAAAAATCATAATGTGTCGTCTTTATCGTAGACAGGAATCACCATATTTTCCAACGCATTTCGTAGCTGTGGGTTATGAATAACAAAATGTATCGCTGGTGTTTTGTTTTTAGAAATGACCACCCACTTCCCTTCCAAGATACGAATTTGTATATTTTTAAAGGGATATCT
Organism: Lachnospiraceae bacterium; assembly: GCA_045587325.1. Taxonomy (GTDB): domain Bacteria; phylum Bacillota; class Clostridia; order Lachnospirales; family Lachnospiraceae; genus SIG307. The sequence goes on from JAZNBY010000165.1 coordinate 181, forward strand.
GCTGTTTTGTTTTACAGTATAATTACTGTTGTTTTGGCTATAGGTAATTGTTTGTTCCATATGCTCCAAATATTCTGCATATGTGTAAACAATGTCCTTTTCATAGAATATTTCGGATAGTGGTAATAGCATAGGCTGTTCTAAAAATTCCATTTCGCTAATAACAGGTATTTCATCTATTATCTGTCTATTTGATAAAATATTCTCATATAGCTGTCTTTGTTTTTTTGCAAAATCTAAAATTCGTTTCTTGTCGGCTTCCTCAATATGATTGTGATTTAATATCTGTAAAAGCAACTCCTCCGAAAGTGTGTGTATAGGGAGTGCAGACAGAATAGACCTTCTGTTGCCGGGAGTTACTATATCTCTTTCTACAAATGAGTAAAATGCATCCTTTGATTCTATACGGTAAATATCCATAAGAGGAGATGCCTTTGAAAGTATATCAAGTGCCCGTTGTCTGTAATAGGACATCTCAGTTTTATTCTTGGTCAGATACATTTTTCCATTTTGGTGGTAATCCATAATACATTCGCCGGATAATGCAGCTGCGCCGCTGGAATAAAGGAAATGACCAAAAAGTTTATTGTGTACATCCTTGAGGTAATATGGCGAAATCTGCCCTGTCATATACATAGGAATCCAGCCTTCAAGTCCCATCATCATTTCTTCAAAAGGGCGGTTAATATTGTGTATGAAATGAATATGTAACCCTTTTTTGAGGGTTAGTGCAACAGCAAATATATATTTTTTCATAAAATCAGTACCATTTGCTTTGTCCGCCATTGGTGTATCGTCATTGGCAATAAGGTCTTCTTTTGACTTAGACAACACAGTAGCCTTGAAAAAGTCCAGGGTTCCTTCGCACATTTCATCAATACCATAATAATTTTTGGATGTTGGTAACTGAAAAGGAACAGATGGTACCTTCAATTCATCAAAGTGTATACTGCGGATAAATTCATTGAGATCAAATTCATCCAATTTTGATAAAAAGGGAAGGACTACATCCTTTTTTTCAATTTGTTCATTTAAAAGCCAATGGATAATCTTGTCCCTACAAAGAGAATCATTGTTGATTTCATCTGTGGTGCAATGTACTAGCTTTGCAATAGTCACCTTGTCGGACTCAGAACAATGTCCGGCTATATATTTTGAAACATTTTGTGCAAAATCCTGTGGGTTTGATGGTCTTCGTTGCCCGTTTCGTATACGGGAAATATAAGAACTGTCAAAATTTAAAAAATGAGACAAATCTGCAACATTTATAGAAAGAGATGTCAAAAGTGTATCAAAATTTATTTGAAAAAGCTCATATGGGAAAGTTGCATCCTGCAAACAATCCTCTAGTGTTTTTTGGATTTTTTCAACCGTAAATTCAGAATATCCTCTTTCATTTGCTATGGTTGCAATTCCTTGTACAAGTTGCATGAATTGTTCGGAATCGGTTGTAGGTACACGGCTTCCGGTGCGATATCTACTGAGAACAGATGCGGACAAGCCAGATACATCTGTTAGTTCTTTTGCAGTACAGTTTAGTTCGGATATATATGCATTCAGTTGTTCGCTAAAAGTCATAAAATTAGTCTCCTTTTGTAAAAATTAGTCTATATTAGTGTACCATACATTATAGATAAGAAAAGTTGATTTTCCACAATTGTCATTGACATTTATGGAAAGTATATTTCATTATATTGGGTATTTTTTTAAAATTATAAAGGAAGTGGCATTTTACATAGATGGAAAATACATTTAAGAAAGAAGGAATGCAAGATGAAGGCAAAAAGAAGAATTGCGTGGCTGCTTAGTTTTTTAATGGTATTCTCACTGATAATGGGAACTTCAAAAATGCAGTTATTTGCAGCAGGCGGCGCAGGAGAAACGGCTACCTTTAAGATCAGAGAAGCGAACGGTCAAACGGGAACCGTGCAGTATAAGCTGAATGGGGGTGGAGATTTCATAACTGCTAATAACGACACACCGGTTGGTCTTGAAGGTGCAACGTCCATCACGATCAGGGTTATCCCTACAGGGGAAGCAAAAGTGAATCAAAACAACAGCGGGATCTCCGGTACGGAACGAACAGAAACCTTTGATTACGATGCACTGATCACCGAATCCGGATGGACATACAATATCCAAGACAATGATGGAAACATCACCTTCACAATAGAATTTGACAACAACGACGGTACCGGCGGAGGATCCAATACCGGCGGTGGAGAGAATCCACCACAGGTCGAAGGGCCTTCTATTGCATTCTCCGCGGGTTCGTGCATAGAAGGAAAGTCGGATCGTAGCCATGTCGTTCTGTGAGCCAAGGAGTTGTACCAAATCCTTGTCTTCCTAAGACCGCTTGGCCTCCGACTTGGCGGAGGACCCAATACCGGCGGTGGAGAGAATCCACCACAGGTCGAAGGGCCTTCTATTGCATTCTCCGCGGATTCGAGCATAGAAGGAGGAACGCTTGCTGTCAATAACGGCATCTTTACCCTTTCCAAGGACGGCAGCGATCTTGGCACATTCAGAGTCACGCTTGTTGACAACGCCAGTCAGGAAACAGCCTACGCCGGCAACGAGGAGAGAATTCCACTGAACGATATCAGCAGTGTAAAAATCGTCATGACGCCGGCAGAGGGCATGAAAGCGAATCTGATCACCGGCGGCGACACACCGGTGGGCGCCCTGTCCGAGCCTGTATTTAATGACGCAGGCAATACCTACACTTATACTGCATATCCCAGCCAATTTGGTGGCGAGCAGCAATTCCTTGGAGTGAGCGTCTGGTTCGGTGATGAATTTGTTGGAGGCGGCGGCGATGCCCCTGTAATTTGGGACGGGCCTCAGGTGGAACACCAAAGCGATCACGGTTCTATCAGCGTCAAATCTATAGAAATAGGGTCAAAAACGTACACTTACCAAGGCGAGGGGAAATTTGCATATAACGGCGATGAGATTGAGCAGCTCGAATGGTACGGCTATAACAAAACAAGCATTGCGGAAGAAGGCGGCATTCGTGTGTACGGTGATGTATTTACCGAAGAGAATGTGGGTGTCTTCTATATCAACTTTGAGTTCAAAGCCGACTACGGTTATCAGGCAACACACATCAGAATGACCGAAGATGATCCGATCCCATTGTCAGACGCCGGATTTGATGCCGCCGAAGCCATCAGGACGTTCCGCTTCGCAGTGTATCCTGATGCGCATACGCACTTCTCCGTTAGCTTTACGGCAACAGAAGATATTGTTAAAGCGAATGCCGCAAGTATTTCGGAAGGCGGCGTTGAACTGGCTGCCGGCGAATTGGATGGTGGCTCTGCCGTGCTTGAAGTGAATGAAGCCAACATCACAAACCGAGGTGATTTTGAAGAG
>JAZNBY010000166.1:0-3923 GCA_045587325.1 Lachnospiraceae bacterium
CGTACCATCCTGTTCCTTCGTCTTCTTAGAACATCCTGCCAATAACACCATGCAGGCCACCACTGAAATCAAAAGCTGCTTTCTCATTACTGTTCATCCTCCTTTGTACCATTTCCGCTGCATTCTCCTTCTTGCATCCGCAAAGACCTGCAAGCAGACACACTAAAATCCCAAAATAAATTCTATGTTCCAAACCTTCTCCTCCTGACGACACCTACGTTTCCCTCACTTTTCTAATATTCCAATTCCATCTCAAACAAACACTCTATCTCCGTCTTCCCTGCAAGCATATCCGTTCTGCTATAGCGAAACACAACATAATCCGCTACAGTTCCGCTTACATAACAAGGAAACAGAATTTCCTCTCCCAAATAATACGCATCATCCCCTAAATTATATAAATAGAGTTGTCTGTCCTCCGACTCCTGATACATTTCAAAGGACTCTCCCAGATCCACCGCTGCCATTTCATTCAAGTCTTTATCAAATACATGAATTTGGAAGGTCCTGACATCCAATTCCGTTCCCTGTAAAAAGTGAGATTGCTCCCATACATAGAGATATTCTCCGTCGGTTTTAATTCCTACTCCCACGTATCCTCCATCGATCTCAAAAGGGGTCCCGTCCGCTCTCAGTGCCGTTCTTTTGCTTATAAAGTTCGGAAGCTCGATATTTTCCCCTGTGGACGGATGATACACACATAAATGATCTCCCGACGCCCGCAGATAAACAATGGTATCCTCATCCAATACCACATACCGGTTGTTGAAATTGCGTAAAAGCTTACAGCTATCCGTTTCTCCCGTCCCTATATGGTAACGATACAGCACATTCTTTTTGCCTTCTCTTCTGCAATAAAAGATGTAATCCCCGTAGGCATTCAGATCGGTACACTTGACGTTGTCCTCGGCCAGGGGGTCTTCATCCAGATACCGCACCTCTCCCGTGTCCGGGAAATACATGGCGGTTCCGTACATCATCTCACCACCTACCGCATTGGCCGAAAATGTCAAAAAGACCACATTCTGATGGATTAGCAGACCATTACAGTAGGCATAGCACCCCTCAGCCGTTTTTTCCATGGTCATAAAGGTCACTACCTCATTCATCTCCGACCCGTCTAACGCAATGCTAAGTAACTTATACAAGTACTGGGTTTCCGTTTCCTCGATTGCCGTAGCATAGATCCGGTCCGGTCCGTATAAGATGGTTTGTCCGATTCGATATTTCTCATTGGTGGCAATACAAAACTTATTTCCGTCGTGTCTGCACTCCGGCTTGTTGCACAGGTAAATCTTGTTTCCGGTTGCCTTGTCCACATAATAGAAGCCGCCACCGCCCTGATCCGACCAATTGATTCCGTCGTAAAAATAATACCCGTTCTCCGCTGCCATCACCACCTGAGTACCCAGCTCCGATGCATAGCCCTGATTATACGCTGTGGCTACCATCTCCTTTCCCGATCCCGGTTCCGTATCCTCCGCCTTCTTCTTGCATCCGCCAAAGCACAGAAGCAACATACACCCAAACATCGCCAGCACATATTTTCCCCTATTCATCTCTCTACTCCTTCTCCTCTTGTACCTCTCTCTTGTAGACAAATTCCATCTTAACGTCATTCTTTAACAAATCGCTCCGCTTAAATTTGAAGGTGTAAAGGCCGTTCTCGACTACAGGACTTCCTGACACATACTCATAGTCCGGTTCATTCTCGTACAAAGATACATAGATATCCTCTCCCAGAAAGTGCAGATTTTCCTGCACACTCGTATGCCAAGCATCACTCCAAGACATCTCCGGTAAGTCTTCCGGGAACTTGCTGTCCGTAATATTCACAAGGGCCAATTCATTAAAGTCATAGTCCAACACCCGCACATCTGCCTGCAACCAGCTTTTCACAGTATGCAGATCATCCCCTTCTCCGGCACTTTTGCTGCACCCTATTGCAACATGTTCCACATACAGATAGGTTCCGTCCGTAGTAATCTCGGTTATCATATATTCATCTTTCCGTTCTTCCTTTGTCCCATCCGGTAATATAGTAGTATGTGCAGATCTTATAAACGGATCTCTTTCCACATTCTCTCCGGTGATGTGGTTATGGACACACAGGGACGTTGCATTTATCTTAAATCTCAGATAGACCACCGTATTCTCGTCCAGTACCACATAGCGTCCATCGAATCCGTTCATCAGCTTGTAACTTTCGTCCGTATTATCCTTAATATGCCGTCTGTGCAGTACAGTTTTCTTTCCTTCTTTTCTGCAATAATAGATGTAATCTCCATAACCGGTTATGTTCGTTACTGCCACGTTGTCCTTACTAAGAGGCTCTTCGTCAAGGTACTCTACCTCTTTTGTATCCAGGTCTAACCACGCCGTTCCGTAGAACCGGCTGTCATACAGACCATCCTCTCCCATAGCAGTCATTGGAATCAGGGCTTTATTTCGGTGAATACACAGGCCCTTCTTTACGCTATTGTCATCCGGTATCTGTCCGGAACGCTCCATCGTCAGGTAGGTCGCCACCTCCGTCAGTTCCGACCCGTCTAAAGCAATGGCAATCACCTTATATAAGTACTGGGTCTCCGTCACTTCCACCGCAGTTGCATATATCATTTCATTGTACATGGTAAACCGTTCGTACCGGTACTTCCCGTTGGTAGCTACGCAAAACTCATTTCCGTCGTGCTTACACTCCGGCTTATTGCACAGGTACAGCTCATTCCCGGTTGTCACATCATAATACCGCCAGCCACCATATTGCTCGCTATAATAGTAATGTCCCATATCCGTAACCAGTATCGGCGTCTGCAATATGGATGTTGTATTTCCTCTCACATAATCCTCAGAAGTGATTACGTGTTCCTTTTTCTTTTCCTTTTCTTTCTTACACCCGACACAACCTGTCACGCAAAACAATACCAATATGCCAAACAGTAATTTTCTCATAAGTACAAGCCCTCCTTCTCTACCTTCCTGATTCTATCTTATCCCCAACAAAAATAAAGAGCAACCGCTCCCGTAGAAGTGGTTGCTTTCTGTGCACAAGTGGTCATACATTTAATAAAACGGACACCCGGAACAACTGATTCTCCGTTTCCAGTTCCACCGAGCCGTTGTATTTTTTACAAATATGCTTCACGGAGGCCAGCCCGATTCCGTGGCGTGCCGTGTCCTTCTTTGTTGTTTTCAGTTCTCCGTCCTGCTTCATAAGCTCTCCGGTATACGGGTTTTCACAGGAGATAAACAACATACTGTTTTGCCGGTCCATATGAAGGAATACCACCGGTTCTTCCGTTGTTACCTTCTGCGCCGCCTCTATGGCATTATCCAAAAGATTGCCAAACAGGCTGCACAACTCATAGTCCGACACGGAGATTCCTTCCAGACTACAATCCATCTTAAATTGCAGCCGGACGCCCACTTCTCCCGCTTGTTCCTGCTTCTTAAATAACAATAAGTCCACCGTATCGGAGCCGCTTTTGGCCGGTAGAAGTCTGGCATGGCTTTGCTCCGACAGTTCCTCAATGTACTGCTCTGCCTGTTCCGTACGCCCGTTTTCATACAGTGCTTTTACTGCCAACAAATGGTTGTGGAAGTCGTGCCATAACAGTCTGGTCTCCTGATAGCGTTTGTCGATTTCACTAAAATAGGTATTCAGTGCTTCCTGCTTGGACTTTTTATGCCACAATCCGAACCGCTTATATACAAAGAACAGCACAGTAAGAAGACCTGCCACAAGTAGCGTAAAGAACAACGGAAGCCGTGGCACCACCAATCCGAATACATTTAAGTTTAAATACCGATTAAAAAAGCGTTCCGGCATAAATCCGGAAAACAAATTGATTTCTCCCAAAAAGGAACCCGCATTTTCCGCCGGAATCTTTTGCTGCAGTAAATACTCCGCCACCACCGCTGCC
>JAZNBY010000167.1:0-20835 GCA_045587325.1 Lachnospiraceae bacterium
AGCAGCGGTGAGATAGACGCTGAGGAGATGAAAGGGACGACGGAAAAGCAGGTAAAGAACTATGACTTTAATCGTCCGACGAAGTTTTCCAGAGAACACCTTCGTACGCTGGAAATTATATTTGAGCATTACGGACGATTGCTGTCAACCCATTTACCGGCATACTTACGACGGACGGTAAATGTAGAAGTTATGAACTCCGAAGCAGTTATTTATTCTGAGTTTACCAATGCATTATCCAATCCGGTTCTTCTCGGAATTGTTGATTTCAAACCATTGGAAGGCAATATTATTATTGAGCTTTCCGACAATCTGGGATTTGCGATTGTGGATCGTATGCTGGGTGGTCCGGGACTTCCGCTTGATAAGTCGAGAGATTTTTCCGAAATTGAGTTGGTTATTATTGAGCGTATTTTTACGATTATAACAAATTTGCTCCATGATCCGTGGGAAAATGTAGTTTCATTAAGGCCACGTTTGACACGTATTGAGACGAATTGTCAGTTTGCTCAGATGATTGCACCAAATGAGACCGTATCCATTATTACACTGAATGTAAAGGTCGGTAATACGGAAGGAATGTTAAATATTTGTATTCCGTATGGGGTATTGGAACCGGTAATCGATAAGTTGAATACGAAGTCCTGGTATTCGTCGGAGAAGCTAAAGGATGATGAGATTTACAGAGAGTTTATTGAACTTGTCATTGCAAAGGCCAAGGTTCCGATTAAAGCGGTTTTAGGCAGAAGCACCATATCTGTGAATGATTTTATCAATATGCAGAAGGGTGATATTATTAAGTTAGATACAAAAATGGAAGATGAATTAAATGTGTTTGTCGGCAATATATGGAAGTTTACGGCTCTGCCGGGTTCGTCCTCGGACACATATGCAGTAAAAATATCAAGTATCGTGAGGGAGGAATAAAGGCATGGACGGAATGTTATCGCAAGAAGAAATCAATGCGTTGTTCAGCGGCATGGATATTGAAGACGAGCCGGCGGCCGATGCCATTGATTCCGGATCGTCAGACGCGTTGTTGACCTTGGAAGAGAAGGATGCCATCGGAGAAATCTCCAATATCAGTCTCGGCTCTTCTGCAACGACATTGTTTGCCTTGGTAAATCAGCGGGTGAATATTTCTACCCCGACGGTTTCGGTCTGTAGATGGAACGAGTTGTCCACTCAGTATGAAAGACCATGTGTATTCATTCAGATTTCTTATAAAGAAGGTTTGGATGGAAAGAACATATTGATTTTGCAGGAGAAGGATGTAAAGGTAATCGCCGATCTTATGATGGGGGGAGACGGTTCCAATATCGAGGGTGACTTGAATGATTTGCATTTAAGTGCCATCAGTGAAGCAATGAACCAGATGATGGGAGCATCATCTACTTCGCTTTCATCCATGTTTGAGATGAAAATTGATATCAGCCCACCATCTGCAAGTCTTGTAGACTTAAACGATGTGGTAAACGGCGACGGATTTGATCAGTTTTTGAAAGAGGATTTTGTCAAAGTATCTTTCCGCATGGAAATCGGAAATTTGATTGATAGTGAATTGATTCAGATGTATCCGATTGAGTTTGCGAAGAGTTTGTATAAAAAGTTTATTAATGATGATGCGGCTGCAACTGCCGCACCGGAACCGACACCGGCTCCGGCACCAAAATCAGCACCACAACCGGCACCGGTTCCGCAACAGGCGGCGGCTCCGATGCAGGATATGAATATGATGGCAATGGGACAGATGCAAGGAATGATGCAGCCGCAGATGGTTATGCCATATGCGATGCCTGCGGTACAGGATGTAAATATTTCTCCTGCACAATTCCAGGCATTCCAACCGGTACAGAGTCCTCTGTTACAGACGGAGAATATCGATTTGTTATTGGATGTTCCGTTGGAAGTAACGGTTGAACTTGGAAGAACGAGTAAATCTATTAAGGAAATACTTGATTTTGCACCGGGAACTATTGTTGAACTGAATCGGTTGGCAGGTGAACCGATTGACGTATTAGTCAACGGAAAGTATGTGGCGAAGGGAGAAGTAGTTGTAATCGAAGAAGCTTTCGGTATCCGAGTTACCGAGGTAATCAAGTAGCCACAAGAGTAAGTCAGTCGAAGTACACTTAAAGATTGGAGAGGTAATATGGCAAAGAACATTCTGATTTGCGATGACGCCGCTTTTATGCGTATGATGATTAAGGATATTTTGACCAAGAATGGTTATGACGTTGCAGGCGAAGCCGAGAACGGACAGGTTGCGGTTGATAAATATTCCGAAGTAAAGCCGGATTTGGTTATGATGGATATTACCATGCCGGAGAAAGACGGTATTCAGGCATTGAAGGAGATTAAGGCGAAGGATCCGTCCGCAAACGTAATTATGTGTTCTGCAATGGGACAGCAGGCAATGGTTATTGAATCCATTCAGGCTGGAGCAAAGGATTTTATTGTAAAGCCGTTTGCTGCTGACCGTGTCTTAGAGGCTGTTCGTAAAGCAGTCGGCTAAAAAGGAGTAAATATGGCAGAAGCTTTATGTCACCAGACTACTTTTTTGGTGAACCGGTCAACGGGAAAAAATATTGTGGAATTGATTGTTCTTTTGGGGATTTTTATATTTGTTCTTGTAGCCTGCATTCTGACCACCCGGTTTATAGCCGGACATCAGATGCAGCGCAACAAGAATAGCAATTTTAAGCCCCTTGAGACTTATCAGATTGCACAAAACCGTTATTTGCATCTGGTTCAGATAGGCTCCAGATACTTTGTGGTATCTGTAACAAAAGAAAACATAAACTTTATTGCCGAATTAAACGAAGAGGAGATAGTTGTTAAACCTGAGAAACAGGAAGGGCAACGGTCTTTTAAGGAAATTTTATCACATTTCAAAGCAAAGGTTGATAAACATGACGATACGCAAGAGTAAAAAAATTTTGAAAATTTCTATGTTGGTAGGAGTTTTCATTATAGCGTGTGTATTAACCTTTTTTTGTCATGCAGAAAAGACAGCATATGCAATGGAAGAAGGAACCGAGAACAGTATCGGCATTAACGGTAGTATAGGTAATGTCGATATTTCTGTTTCCTCGAAAGACGGAGAGGACAGTTCCCTGGCGACAACCTTGCAGATGCTGTTTATTTTAACCATAATTTCCTTGGCACCGTCCATTTTGATTATGGTAACCTCTTTTACCAGAATTCTTGTGGTACTTCATTTTGTTCGATCGGCAATGGGAACGCAAACAACACCGCCAAATCAGGTTTTGATTGGCTTGGCATTGTTTTTGACATTGTTTATTATGTCACCTACATTGTCACGGATAAATAATGAAGCAATAAAACCGTTGTCTGCCGGCGAAATATCCGGAGAAGAAGCGATAGATGCTTCCATTGAGCCACTGAGAGAGTTTATGTTTGGGGAGACCCGGAACGAAGAACTGGCGCTGTTTGTGGATATGGCTGGAATCGAGTCCATTGAGACAGCAGATGATATTCCGACCTGGGTATTGGTTCCGGCATTTATTGTCAGTGAACTTCGGGCAGCATTTATCATTGGATTTTTGATATATCTACCTTTTATTGTCATAGATATGGTGGTTTCTTCCACGCTTATGGCAATGGGTATGATGATGTTACCACCTACAACCATCTCTATGCCATTTAAGATATTGTTGTTTATTATGGCAGACGGTTGGACTTTGATTATCGAGAGTGTGTTGCGAACGTTCAAAGCGTTCGGCGGATAGGATAAAGGAGGCGAAAAACTTTGGATGAAGCTGTTTTAATTGACCTTCTGGTATCTACGATTATTACTATTATCAAAGCATCCGCACCATTGTTGCTTGTTTCACTGGTTGTGGGACTTGTTATTAGTATTTTGCAAACAGTAACTTCCATTCAGGAACAAACACTCACATTTGTTCCGAAGCTTTTGGCTGTTTTTCTCGTATTGATTCTTGCGGGAAATTGGATATTAGGATTGGTCGTTGAGCTTATGAAGGAACTGTGTATGAATTTTGAGTTTTATATTAAAGGATAACGATGACGTTTTCCATTGAGCATTTGGAGTTTTTCCTGCTGATACTTGTGAGAATCAGCGGATTTGTGGTGGCGGCGCCGATTTTTTCTTTACGGAATATTCCCATGAGAGTAAAGACGATTTTGGCGATTGCAATTGCGATTGTGGTTTTTAACACAGTTCCCTACAGAGAAATTGAATATTCTACAACGATAGACTATGCATTTGTCGTAATTATGGAGATGATTGCCGGAATCGTTATGGGGTTTATGGCGAATGTTTCGTATTACATTTTGTCCTTTGCGGGCCAGATTATTGACCAGGAAATCGGATTTTCTATGGTAAACCAATACGATCCTATTACAAGTGCACAGGTTACGGTAACCGGTAATTTTTATACTTATGCGGTTATGTTGATGGTAATGATTACCAATATGCATCATTATTTGATTCGTGCCGTAGCCGACTCCTTTCAAGTATTGCCGATCGGAAGCATCTCTTTGGATTTTTCCATTTATGAGGTAATGAAACGTTTTGTTGTGGATTATTTTGTAATCGGATTTCGAATTGTGCTTCCGATTTTTGCCAGTCTTCTTGTGGTGAATACGATATTAGCGATACTTGCAAGAGTTGCACCTCAGATGAATATGTTTGTAATCGGATTGCAGTTAAAGGTATTTGTGGGACTGGTGGTATTGGTACTCATGGTAATGATGATTACCGGTGTGGCTGATTTGATTTTCCAGGAAATGATGGCTATGATAAAGGAGACAATTCCGTATCTGGGTGGAACAGGTACTTAGTTGTAACGGAGAGGAGCGTGAGGAAATGGAATGGGCTAAAAATAAAACAGCCTTGTATTTGTTTCCGATGCGCCTCCAGTTTTATGCGGATGAAGGTGGAGCCGATAAGACGGAAGAGGCTACACCGAAGAAGTTAACGGATGCAAGAAAAGAAGGACAGGTGGCTCGTAGCCAGGAACTTTCTACAGCTGTAATGTTACTTGCATTTTTTGTTACCGTGAAAATTTTTGTTGGATTTATCGGAAATCGTTTTTTGGGCGGTTTCAAGGATATATATCAGGCGATAGATGTGTACACCACGGATGAATTCGGGCCGTCTATGGCATCGTCTTTTGTGCAGGACGGGTTGCTTGATGTGATGTGGATTTGTCTGCCGGTGTTTGCTGTGGCGGTGGTGGTGGCTTTTGTGGTTACCGTGGCCCAGGTAAAGTGGAAGGTAACAGCGAAGCCTTTAAAACCGAAGTTAAGTAAGTTTAGTCCGGCCAAGGGAATTAAAAAGATTTTTTCCAAAGAAAAGCTGTTTGAACTTGTAAAGGATGTTGTGAAGATTGCCCTGATTTTCTATGTGGCATACTCCGATTTAAAGGAGGCTGCGGATTCGGTGGTTGTTCTTTACGATTTGTCTTTGAACCAGGCTGTTTTATTTGTAGGTGACTTTGTAATCGGGCTGGGGATTAAATTAAGCGCCATCTATTTGATTGTAGGTGTGACGGATTATATTTATCAGAAATTGAAGTTTAAAAAGGACATGAAAATGTCAAAACAGGAAGTAAAGGATGAGTATAAGCAACAGGAAGGTGACCCGCAGGTAAAGGGACGCATCAAGTCGAAGATGAGGGAAGTATCTCAACGGCGTATGATGCAAAAACTCCCGGAGGCGGATGTTGTTATTACGAATCCGACTCATTTCGCATGTGCGATTCAGTATGACAAAGAGGTGTCGGAGGCTCCGGTGCTCATTGCCAAAGGAGCGGATTATCTGGCACAGAAGATAAAAGAAGTGGCAAAGGAACACAGTATTCCTATTGTGGAAAACAAACCTTTGGCCAGAATGTTGTATTATAACGTAGATTTAGACAGTGAGATTCCTCGTGAGTTATACCAGATGACAGCAGAGGTTCTTGCGTATGTATATAAGCTCAAACATGACGGTGCAGCATAAGATGCGCCGGAATACATAGGATAAACGGATAAGACGGACAGAAGGGAGGAATGGCAGTGAAGAAGACAGATATGTTTCTTGGTATCTATATTTTAGCTGCAATTATCTTTTTGATTATTCCTCTGCCGACTGCCTTTTTGGATGTGTTGATGGCACTTAATATTGCAGTTGCATTAATTGTTTTGTTTAATGCACTGTTTTCTCAGGAAGTGCTTAATATGTCAACCTTCCCGATGATTCTTTTGTTTACCACCATATTCCGAATCAGTTTGAATGTTTCCTCTACGAGAAATATTTTGACCAAGGGTTATGCCGGTGAAGTGGTTAGAGCTTTCGGTGAATTCGTTGGCGGCGGTGATATGGTTGTCGGTATTATCGTGTTCCTGATTTTGATTATGGTTCAGTTCATGGTAATCAATAAGGGTTCCGAACGAGTATCGGAAGTACAGGCACGTTTTACCCTGGATGCGATGCCGGGTAAGCAGATGGCCATCGATGCCGATTTAAACACAGGTGCCATTACGGATGCGGAAGCAAAGATTCGCCGTGAGAAGATTCAGGCGGAGTCAGCATTCTTCGGTTCCATGGACGGTGCTACCAAGTACGTAAAGGGAGATGCGGTAGCCGGTCTTTTGATTACGGCAATCAATATTATCGGCGGTCTTGTGATGGGTATGACAAGACAAGGTCTTTCCATGAACGTGGCATTGGAGAAGTATGCCATTATTACCATCGGTGACGGCCTGGTAAGCCAGATTCCGTCTCTGCTTATTTCCTTGTCTACCGGTATTATGGTAACAAAGGTGTCCAAGGAAGCGGATGTGGGAAATCTTCTTATGAAGGAGCTTTTTTCCACACCGAAGGTGCTTTATATGGTAGGTGGAGGATTGGCATTTCTTGGTATATTTACAAAGCTTCCGACCATCATTTTCGTTACATACGGTGTTATATTTGTGTTGGTGGCACGTTCCATGCAGGCAAAAATCGAAGAGGCAAAAACAGAAGCAGCAGCCAATGCGGAAGAGGCGGAAGACCTACCGATTCGGCGTCCGGAAAATGTCAGGGAGATTATTCTGCCGGATCAGGTGGAATTGGAGTTCGGTTACGGAATTATTCCTTTGGCGGATGTAAACCAGGGCGGCGATCTTTTGGACCGCGTGGTTTTGATACGAAGACAAATTGCATTGGAACTGGGCTGTGTGGTACCTACCATTCGTTTGCGGGATAACATACAGCTGAATCCGAATCAATACGTAATTAAAATTAAGGGTATTGCGGTAAGCGAAGGAGAGATATTATTTGACCATTATATGGCCATGAATCCGGGCTACGTAGAAGAAGAGATTACCGGTATCCCGACCTTTGAACCATCCTATCATTTGCCGGCAATCTGGATTACGGAAAGTCAGAGAGAGCGGGCAGAGTCCTATGGTTATACGGTTGTTGACCCGCCGTCCATTATTGCCACACATTTGACAGAGGTTATTAAGGGACACCTGGATGAACTCCTTACCAGACAGGCGGTTCAGGAGCTTGTTAACAATATACAGGAAGCAAATCAGGTACTTGTATCCGAATTGATACCGAAGCTTCTCGGCATAGGCGAGGTACAGAAGGTACTACAGAATCTTTTGCGGGAAGGTATCGCAATTCGCGATATGGTTACGATTATGGAAACCCTGGCAGATTATGCACCGACCACAAGAGATACGGATGTATTGACGGAATATGTAAGACAATCCTTAAAGAGAGCAATCTCCAACAAATACTTCCCGGGAGGCGAGACCACAAGTGTAGTAACGCTTGATCCGAAGGCTGAACAGGATATTATGAATTCCGTAAAGCAGACCGAGCAGGGAGCTTATATTACATTGGACCCGGAAAAGACCCAGCGTCTGATGCGTTCCGTAAAGGAAGAGGCAGAAAAACTGGAGGCACTTGGGAAGAATCCGATCATTGTTACTTCACCTATTGTACGAATGTATTTTAAGCGTTTGACAAGAGAATATTATCCGGATTTAATTGTTATTTCTTATAATGAGATTGAATCCAATGTGGAATTACAATCAGTTGGGATGGTGACGGAATAGTATGAACATCAAGACATTTAAAGCAAAAACAGAAGAAGAGGCAATGGAGCTTGCGAAAAAAGAACTGGGAGAACATGTGGTAAAAATGGCTTCCAGAAAGGTAGAACCAAAGGGCTTTTTTCAGAAGCTTTTTTCCCAACCGGTGTGGGAATTGACTGCTGCAGTGGATGAGCCGGATGTTTTCGAGCGTTCCGCAGCAAGAAGATCCGTACCGGAGGACCGGGGAGTCCGGTATACTCCGAGCGCAGGTGTGACCGGCAGAAAGGAGACCTTATTTGAAGATAAGAGTAGTGATGCCGGTTCCAATGCCATCGAACAAAAGTTAGATAATTTAAAAAAGTTGTTTGAAGAACAGATTCGTGAGCAGGGACAAAATCGAAGTACGGAAGAAG
Source organism: Lachnospiraceae bacterium (assembly GCA_045587325.1). Classification (GTDB taxonomy): domain Bacteria; phylum Bacillota; class Clostridia; order Lachnospirales; family Lachnospiraceae; genus SIG307. Next base: position 8,472 of record JAZNBY010000167.1, read on the forward strand.
TAAAAGAGAAACAGGAGCCGGAGGGAAACGAACTTCCGGATAAGAATATTGCCTTTTTACGTTTGATTTTCCGTCAGTTGCTAGACAATGAGGTGGACGAACAGTACGCCAATCAGATTATTACGGAAATCGAAGCATCTTTAAAGAAGGAAACGGATGTCAGCAAAATTCTGGCGAATATTTACCAGAAGATTGTATTGAAGCTGGGTCAGACCAAAACTCTTGAAGTGGGCGGCGGAAAGACAAAGTATATTTTCTTCATCGGTCCGACGGGAGTAGGTAAAACTACCACCATTGCAAAGCTTGCTTACAGTCTTATCGAGCATAAGAAGGTAAAGGTAGCTCTTTTGGCTGCGGATACGTATCGTATCGCTGCGGTAGACCAGCTTCGTACTTATGCGGATATTATGAATATTCCGTTATTTGTTATCTACAGTGAAACGGAACTGGAAGAGCAGAGAGAAGAATTGGAGAAGTTTGATATTATCCTGGTGGATACGGCAGGTCGTTCCCACCGGAGCAAAGAGCAGAGAGATGATATTGAGCGCCTGATTCGTACCGTTCCGGTACAGGCAAGAGAAACCTATCTTGTTTTAAGCGCGACGACCAAATATCGTGATCTTGTAAAGATTACGGAAGCTTATTCTGAGATTTCGGAGTATCGTCTCATTTTTACCAAGTTAGATGAAACCAGTACCATCGGAAATATTTTTAACATTAAAATGTTGACCGGAGCTCCGTTGTCCTATGCGACCAACGGTCAGAATGTTCCGGATGATATCAGTCGGATGGATCCGCAAAACATTGCAAGACAGCTGTTGGGAGGTGGCAACTGATGGATCAGGCAGAACAGCTTAGAAAACTTGTAAGAAAACAGGAACATATACAACCGGCAGCCAGAGTAATTACCGTTACCAGCGGAAAAGGCGGTGTCGGGAAAAGCAGTATCGCTGTGAATCTGGCAATCCAGATGCAGCGTCAGGGAAAACGGGTAATTATTTTGGATGCGGATTTCGGCCTTGCCAATGTAGAGGTTATGCTGGGAATTCGACCGCAGTACAATCTGGCCGATTTAATGTTCCGGGGAAAGACCCTGACAGAGATTATTACGAAGGGACCGGAAGATATCGGATTTATTTCCGGCGGTTCCGGAATACAGGAACTTGCCCGTATGACAAAAGAGCAGGTAATGTATTTGACACAGAAACTGGTAGAACTGGATTCCATGGCAGATGTAATCATTGTGGACACCGGGGCAGGAATTGCCGATAATGTGCTGGAATTTGTAACGGCCAGCTCGGAAGTATTACTGGTAGCAACTTCTGAGCCTACTTCCATTACGGATGCCTATGCATTGTTAAAAGCATTGAACCGCCGCGCGGGATTTTCCAGAGAACGCACCAGTATTAAAATGATTTCCAACCGTGTAGGAAGCGAGGCGGAAGGAAGAAACCTTTATGAAAAAATGAGCATTGTGGTGGATAAGTTTTTGAATATCCAGCCGGAATTCCTTGGGATGATTCCGCAGGATGATATGACTTCAAAAGCGGTTATGCTTCAGAAACCGATTACGATTGCATATCCAAATTCGCCGGCAGCCAAGGCAATGCATTCCATTGCATGTAAGCTATGTGCGGGAACGGAACCGGTGTCAAAGAAAGGCATTACGGGACTGTTTTCCGATATGATTCGTACCAGATTTAGAAAAGCCCGCAACAAAAAAGAGGGAGTATAGAAGATGAGTAACCTGATAGAGACCGGTACAAAATTAGAATTAAAAAAGATCAGGCATATCGACTCGGCGTTAGAGGTTTGCTATGTCAGTCGCTTTTTGTACCAAAAATCGGTAGATGAAGCGGTGATTGAGATGCCGACAAAAACCGGTCTTGTTATTCCTCTGGAGCCGGATGAGTGGTATCAGATTTGTTTTTATACAAAAAAAGGGTTGTATCAGTGCCAATGTCAGGTGTTATCGAGGCATTATGAAGATTCTTTGCCGGTGGCGGTAGTAAAGTTTCGTTCGGAGTTTGAAAAACTGCAAAGAAGACAGTATTACCGTATGGAAAGCTTATTACAGATGGCATTTCGCACCGTTTCGGAAGAAGAACTGAAACAGTTGGCAATGGAAAAGGATATCTTTCATAAGCAGGTGGCAAAAGAAGAAGGCGCAGATGTGGGAGAACAAAGTCCGTCGGTTCGTTTTTATTCCGGAATTGTTTTGGATATCAGCGGCGGCGGTGTACGGTTTAATTCCGAGCATGAAGCGGCACCGGGGGATTATATTGTCCTTAAGATTGCCTTTATGACAGACCATACAAAACAATTGCAAATGCTGTTTGCAAAGGTGTTGACGGTTGTACCTGTACAAAATAGGCTTGGGCTATATGAGCACCGGGTAGAGTTTACGGCAATTTCCAATATGGAACGGGAGAGCATTATCCGGTATATCTTTTTGGAAGAACGGAAACGCAGGAAGAGAGAATCCGGCAACGAATAGAGGAGATGCAGAATGAATAAGAAAAATATTTTGATTATTGATGACTCTGCACTTATGAGAAGGGTGCTTTCTGATATAATTAGTGCAGATGAAAGATTCGTAGTTTGCGATGTAGCATGCAACGGTCTGGAAGCGTACGACAAGATTACACTGAATCCGAAACGATTTGACGTTGTTCTGCTGGATATTAACATGCCGAAGATGAACGGAATTGAGTTTATGGAGGAGATTAACCGTTTGAAGTTAAACCTTACGGTTATTGTGGTCAGTACGATTGCCGTGGAAGGTGCAGCAGAGACAATTCGTCTGCTGGAACTCGGAGCCTTTGATTTCGTAACGAAGCCGAACAGTTTCTCGGAAGCCAAAGGAAACACTTTCCAGGACAGAGTGCTGGAATGTTTGTCGTGTGCGGCAGGATTTTCCGACCATGCTGTGCGACCGGAACGGAAAAGTATTGTGCCGAAGGTGGCAAAACCGATGCGAAATGAAACAACGCCTGTAATTTCCGCAGAGGTTACGTCAACGAGAAAGCCGCATCGTGCGGTTGGCATGAATGCTTCGAAGCTGGTGGCGCTGGCTTGTTCTACGGGAGGTCCGAAGGCATTGCAGCAGGTCGTTCCGAAGCTTCCGAAAACATTGGATGCACCAATGGTGATTGTCCAGCATATGCCGGCAGGGTTTACAGAAACTCTGGCTTCCCGTTTGAATGAAATAAGCGAGATTACGGTAAAGGAAGCGGCAGACGGGGAACCGCTTATGAAAGGAACGGTGTATATCGCAAAAGGAGGTTCGCAACTCAGGGTAAAGAAAAAGGACACGGGTTATGTTCTTGCGGTTACCGATGAGCCGGCCAGAAATGCTTTACGGCCGTGTGCGGATATTCTTTATGAGTCTTTGGTGGAATCTGACTACGATGACATTACTTGTGTAGTGCTGACCGGCATGGGCAGGGATGGTACCGTAGGAATTAAGCAACTTAATGACAAGCGTAACATTTATGTGATTGGGCAGAATGCTGCAACATGTACGGTATACGGAATGCCGCGTGCACTGGAAGAATCCGGGATGGCGGATGAAGTAGTACCGTTAGATGAAGTGGCTGATGCAATTATCAAAAACGTAGGAGTGCGATAATTATGGATGTAAGTCAGTATCTGGAAATATTTATTGATGAAACGAGAGAGCATTTACAGAGCTTAAACGAACAGATTCTTATTTTGGAACGTGAACCGGAAAATATCGATACAATTAACGAGATTTTCCGTGCGGCACATTCTTTAAAGGGAATGGCAGGAACCATGGGATATAAGCGCATGCAGCGTTTGACTCATGATATGGAAAATGTATTTTCCGAAATTCGTAACGGTAAGATGAAAGCGTCCGCAAAATTAGTGGATGTATTGTTCAAAGGTCTTGATGCCCTGGAGCAGTATTTGGATGTCATTGTAAATTCCGGTGACGAAGGAACGGAAGATAATGAGGGCATTATTAAGACGTTGAATGAGATTTTAAACGAAGGTCTCGGTGGAGCGGAAGCTCCGTCCCAGACGGTTGCGGCACCGGTACAGGCTGCTGTTGCAACTGCTACAGAGACTGCGGCTGATTCCGGTGTGAAGCCGTACAAGCTGGCGGAGCATGAACAGGTTGCAATTGCAAAGGCTCTTTCCGAAAACATGAATGCTTTTGCAATGACAGTGTATATTCAGGAGACCTGTATTTTAAAGGCAGCTCGTGCATTCCTTGTGTTTAAGGCATTGGAAGAGCTGGGTACGGTAATCCATTCCGAACCGTCCGTACAGGATATCGAAGATGAGCATTTTGACTTTGATTTTACGGTAGTATTGTTGACGGATAAGGATGCAGAGACCGCAAAGAAGAAGGTAGAGAATGTTTCCGAAATCAAGCTTGCCTGTGTAGAAGCAATTAAGGCAGAGGCTGTGGCAACCGCTGTTGTGGAAGAGAAGAAGGAGAGCGTGGAGACTACCGCGTCCGTGCAGAAAGAAAGTGCGGCACCGGCAGCAGTAGCGCAGCAGAAGACCACTACCAATAAGCCGGTTGTGAATCGTTCGGTACGTGTAGATATTGATAAGTTAGATGATTTGATGAATCTTGTCAGCGAGCTTATTATTGCAAAGAATGGTCTGGTGGCAATCAATACCACGGATGTGACCGGTCTTCGTGAAAGTGGTTTTAATGAACAAATTGAGTATCTGGAGCGTATTACCACCAATCTTCATCAGTCCGTAATGAAGACCCGAATGGTGCCGATTGAGAATGTTGTAAGCCGTTTCCCTCGTATGATTCGCGATATCAGCAAGAAGCTGGATAAGAAGATGGAATTGTACATGTCCGGTGAAGAGACAGAGCTTGACCGTACCGTAATCGATGAAATCGGCGATCCGCTTATGCATATGTTAAGAAATGCGGCAGACCACGGTTTGGAGACGAATGAAGAACGTATCAAAGCAGGTAAGCCGGAAGTTGGTTCTATCTTCTTAAATGCATATCAGGATGGTAACAACGTTGTTATTGAAGTAAGAGATGACGGTAAAGGCGTTGATGTAGAGAAGATTAAGAAGAAGGCAGTGGAAAAGGGAACAATTACTCCGGAACAGGCTGCTACCATGACGGAGAAGGAAGCAATCGAGTTGTTGTTCCGTCCAAGCTTCTCGACTGCAGAGCAGATTTCCGACCTGTCCGGCAGAGGCGTAGGTCTTGATGTAGTGAAGTCTAAGATTGAAGCTTTGGGCGGTGATGTGGAAGCAAAGACCGTACTTGGGGAAGGAACGACATTTATCGTACGTCTTCCGCTTACCCTGGCAATTATTCAGGCGCTCATGGTTGAACTGGGAACTGAGAAGTATGCAATTCCGTTGGGAAGCATTCAGACCATCGAGGATGTATTGCCGTCTGACATCAAGTATGTACAGACCAAGGAAGTAATTCATCTCCGCGGCAATGTAATTCCGTTGATTCGTCTTCGCAATGTGCTTGATATTGCTATGGATGATACCGAGCCGGAAAGCCTTACCGTTGTTATCGTTGCAAAGGGTGACCGTCTGGCAGGCCTTGTAGTAGACAATTTAATTGGCCAGCAGGAAATCGTTATTAAGTCGATCGGCAAGTACATAAACAACAATAAGATGATCGGTGGAGCAACGATTCTTGGTGATGGTGAAGTCGCATTGATTCTTGATGCGAACGCAATAGTCTAGGAGGTGCCCATATGACAGAGAATGTTTCAACTAAGGAAGCAAAGCAATATATTGTGGTAAAACTCGGCAACGAGCAGTACGGCATTGATATCCAGTATGTGGATAACATTGTGCGCATGCAGAAGATTACCAGGGTGCCGAAAGCACAGGAGTATTTTAACGGTGTGATTAATCTCCGTGGTGAGATTGTTCCTGTTATGAGTCTACGTGTGAAGTTTGAATTGGATCCGGATGAATTTACCGGAAAAACCAGAATTCTGATTTTGAAATTCGAACCGCAGGCTGCCGTAGGTGTAATTGTAGATGAAGTAAGAGAAGTTGTAACACTGGATGCGGATACCATCGAAAAGGTTAGTTACGATCCGAATGATGAGAAATCCCTGTACTTATCCGGAATCGGCAAACACAACGACGGGCTTATTTCGTTGCTTAACATCGCCGGAATTATTGTAGAAAAAGAAGTATAAGATATGATTCAAGGAAGAAGTCAGGGGTGGCTTCTTCCTTGGTGTGTTTGAATTGGGAGGATTGTATGGCAAAACTGGAACTGGATTCCATGGATGTAGTTCAATATGATGTATTAAAAGAAATCGGAAACATCGGTGCAGGGAATGCGACTACTGCGCTTGCCACCATGCTGCAGGTAAAGGTTGATATGAAGGTACCGAAGGTTGCACTTCTTGATTTTCAGGAACTTCCGGAGATTTTAGGCGGAGCTGAAAATATTATTGTCGGTATTTTGCTTACCTTAAGCGGAAATATTGAAGGTATGATGATGTTTATTTTGGAGCGTGATGCTGCACATTCCATGGTAAACATGCTGATGGGACAAAATACACCGCTTGATGCGGAGTTTTCTGAAATGGAAGCATCTGCACTTTCGGAAATCGGTAATATTATAACAGGTGCATACTTATCATCTTTATCCAATCTGACCCAGATGTCAATCAATGCAAGTGTTCCGTATATTGCCGTTGACATGGCCGGAGCGATTTTAAGCGTTCCTGCTATCGAGTTCGGGAAGATTGGCGATAAGGCACTGTTAATTCAGACAGAATTCGGAGAAAAAGATACACAGGTTAACGGTTATTTTATTTTGATACCTACACTGGACTCTTATAACGCGATTTTAAGTTCACTTGGCTTATAGGAGGGACTTATGGGAAATATGATTAAGGTAGGCATGGCAGATATGAACTATTGTCATGCACCTGATGCAATTACAACATTGGGTCTTGGCTCTTGTGTCGGTGTTGTTTTGTATGATACAAATACAAAAATTGCCGGTTTGGTGCATATCATGCTGCCGGATAGTACAAAGATAAAAAATAACGAAAATACTGCGAAGTTTGCGGATACAGGAATTGACGAAATGATAAAGCAGGTTGTGAAGGCCGGAGCTTCCAGGTCTTCTTTAAAGGCGAAGATTGCCGGAGGAGCCCAGATGTTTGCTTTCAGTTCCGAAAATGATTTATTGCGTGTCGGAGCCAGAAATGTGGAAGCAGTAAAGGAGAAACTGGCATCTCTTCACATTCCGATTGTTGCGGAGGATACCGGGAATTCTTACGGACGTACCATTGAGTTTTATCCGGAGACCGGAGAATTGTTGGTGAAAGCAGTCGGAAAGTCAACTTATACGATTTAGGAGGATGTAGGATGGAAGGGAAAAATATTCCGCCTATTATTACATTGACAGCAGCATCAATTTCCTGCCTGTTTTGTATCGTAAAAAAGGCATCACTCTATACGACGTTAAAAATTGTTCTTCTGGTGATGGTTATCTTTTATATTATCGGATGTATTGCCAGAAAAATAATTGTAAAGATAAATAACGATGCAGAGGAAGCTGCGTTGCAGAAACAAAGGGAAGAACAGGAGAAGGCTGCAAAGGAATTGGAAGAAGCAGAATTGCAGAAGGAAGAAGAAGAGAAAGAAGAAGAAAAGAAAGAAGCAGAAAAACAGGAACAGGCGGCAGAGGAGAATAAGACGGAAAGTGCGTCATAATATGCCGTAGGGGATGAGAAGGACAGGAGAGCCTATGAGTGCAGAGGAAAAGTTAAAGTTATGGGAATTGTACAGTAAGGACAAAACTTCGGAACTGCGCGAAAAAATCATAATTGAATATGCGAGTCTTGTTAAGATTGTAGCAGGAAAGCTTGGCATATACCTGGGCTATAATGTCGAGTATGATGATTTGGTGGGGTATGGAACCTTTGGTTTGATTGATGCAATCGACAAATATGATTTTGACAAGGGTGTGAAGTTTGAAACCTATGCTTCATTGCGTATTCGAGGTGCGATTTTAGACCAGGTACGAAGAATGGACTGGTTGCCGCGTACTGTGAGACAGAAACAGAAGAAGATGGATGCGGCTTATCAGAAGCTGGAAACGGAAAGCGGGAAGTTTGCCACTGACGAAGAATTGGCAGCAGAGTTAGAGATTTCCGTGGAGGAGTTGGGTCAATGGCAGGCACAGACCAAAGCGGCAGGGGTTGTATCTTTGGATGAATATCTGGAACAGGGAAGTGAGAACGGAATTGTTGCAGGAACGGAAAGTGAAGATTTTACCCAACCGGAAAAACAAATGGAACAAAAAGCAATGAAAGAGCTTTTGGTGCAGTCGTTGGAATCTTTAACCGAGAAGGAGAAGAAAGTAATATTACTGTATTACTATGAAGAACTGACTTTAAAAGAGATCAGTGAAGTTTTGGAAGTGTCGGAATCCAGAATATCCCAGCTTCATACAAAGGCAATTCAGAAATTACGACTGAGATTAGGAAATCAGATAGAGATGTTTTTCTAAGAAAAGGAGCAGAAGATGGCACAAGTAAACGGATATTTTCAAATCAGTATTCGGGAAAAGGGAACATGGCTTGTGATTTATCCTCCGAAAGAGGGTGGCAAGCCGGTTCGTTTTGATATGGTAGATGCTTATCTTACCAGGTGGCGTATTGGTTACGATAAGAAGGTAATGTCGGATACGCTTGCAAAAGTGAAAGAGAAGACAGAACTCCGTCTGACTCCGGAAAAGATTATACCGATGAATGAGTCGGCAACGGTAGTGCTGGACACCAATCATTATAATGCTGAGATTACATTGTATCCGCCGGCAGAAGGTGGCACACTTATGAGTCGTGACGAGATTATCGGCGAGCTCGTACGAGGCGGGGTGAAGTATGGTCTTGTAGAAGACCGTTTGACGGAATTGATGAAAGAGAGAGAATTCTGTACTCCGATTATTCTTGCAAAAGCTACCATGCCGATTGAAGGAAAAGATGCGAAGATTACTTATCATTTTAATACAGATCCTACCTTAAAGCCGAAGATGATGGAAGATGGTTCCGTCGATTTCCATACGTTGGATACCATATGTCATGTCAGAGCAGGAGATTTGTTGGCAGAGCTTGAGCCGGCAGTGCAGGGACGCCCGGGGATTGACGTTACCGGTAAGCCGATTCGTCCGGTAAAGGTAAATAACCTTATTTTACGTCATGCAAACCGTATTCATCTTTCGGAAGACGGTCTAAAAATGTATTCCGAAGTAAACGGCCATGTTAGTCTGGTAGATGATAAAGTGTTTGTATCCGATACCTATGAAGTGGCGGCGGATGTAGATTCCTCCACCGGAGATATTGTGTGTGAAGGAAATGTGGAAGTAAAGGGAAATGTTCGTACCGGGTTTAAAATTGACGCAAAAGGCGATGTTATTGTACACGGAGTGGTGGAAGGTGCGGAAATCAATGCCGGAGGACAGATTGTTCTTATGCGAGGAATTCAGGGCATGTCCCGCGGAAAGCTGATTGCGCAGGGAAATATTATTTCCAAATTTATTGAGAGCGCGGAGGTGATTTCCCGTTACGGATACGTGCATTCCGAGGCAATAATGCATAGTCAGGTTTCTGCTAAGACGGATGTTATTGTAGGAGGTAAGAAAGGCTTCATTACCGGTGGAAGTACCAGATGCAGTCAGATTATTGAAGCGAAAACAGTAGGTTCCAATATGGGAACCAATACCTTACTTGAGGTAGGTGTAGACCCTACCATTGCGGAAGAATATCGCAGACTGGAAAAGCAGGTACCGGAGCTTGAGGCAGAGCGTGAAAGTTGTGTACAGAACATTGTGCTTCTTGCAAAAAGAATGAAGCAGGGAGAACAACTTCCGGTAGATAAGCTGTTGGTGTTAAAGCATTCGCAAAAACGTGTAGCAGAAATTGATAAGCAGATTGAAGAGATAGACAACAGACTGGATGAGTTGCAGGATGATATGGAGATGAAGGAAAACGGTATGATTCGTGTATCCCAGACGGCTTATTCCGGTTGTAAAATTACCATATCCGGGGCAGTGTATTATGTAAAGACAGAGTTGTCCCATGCAAGATTTGTAAAAGAACGTGGTGATGTAAAGATTGATGCGTATTAGGAACAGGAAAGTCCGGTCTGTACTGGACTTTTCTTCCATGTAACTTGAGTTGTGACGGAAGGAATGTCCTATTCAAAAAGAGTGGGAGGAAGGAGGAACGGAGTTGCCGCTTACAAGACTTGATATGATTTCCATGGCACCAAAGACACAGGAAGCAGGAGCGTACAAGCAACAGGAAGTACAGCATTCGACCAACCAGCAACATAATATTGCGGGAACCGTGCAACAACAGGCAAGATTGCAGGAAACCCGAACGACGCAATCTAACCGGACGGAGAACGAAGAGCAGAAGTATGACGCAAAAGACCGCGGAAAGGGTGCATACCAAGGTTCATCCAGGGAGCGTAAGGAACAGGAGAAAAGAGAAGAGGAACAACGCATGCGGATGCGGGGGAGCACGTTTGATATTACGGTATAAATACAGAAAAGAGGAACAGTATGGAACCGATTACGATTATTATGATTTTGCTTGGAATTGCTTTGCTTGTGGGAAGCTGTTTTTTGCAGAAAGAAGAAAGCATAGAACCGGATTATGACGAATGGATTAAACGTCTGGCAAAAAGAGAATTGACCGAGGAAGAGACAGAAAGACTTCGTCAGACGGTGGACCGGATTATTTCGGAGAAGATGGAAGAAGTTATTATAAAAACCGATGATTATTTGAGCAAAGTTGCAAATGAGAAAATTATGTCGGTAGACGAATTTTCGAAGCAAATACTGGAACGTTTGGACAAGAATAATTCGGATGTAATGTTTCTATATAATATGGTAACAGAAACGAAAGACGAGTTAAAAGCAGAAATTGCCAATGCACAAAAAGCAAGGGATGCTTTACAAAATCTTTCGGAAACCAGTCAAACGCAGATGGTTGAGACGGGAGGTGCTATCCGAAAATCTGAGCAACCGGTACGTGCAAAGAGCGTTCCGGAACAGGGGCAGACAAAGAAAGCACCAATAAAAAAAGAAAGTACGGAAAAGAAAGCGGGAGATGACATTGCGGCAATGCTGGCGGCTACCATTTCAGCGGAACCGGGCAGTATGACTGAGGGTGATCTTCCGAAAGAGAAAATCTTGGAGTTATACAGAAAAGGAAAATCAATTAGGGATATTTCCAGAGAACTTGGGATGGGACAAGGCGAAGTAAAGCTTGTCGTTGATTTATACGGACTGTAAAGGAAGGGAAAACATGAAAAGAAAATATTATATGCGAGGACTTGGCATAGGTGTGATTGTATCCGCTATTCTGTTTTCCTTTGCATTCCCTAAGTCAGCTCCGGGTATGACGGATGAGGAAGTTATAGCACGGGCAAAAGAATTGGGGTACACAAAAAAGACAGAGGGTGTCACGGCAGATGATATTGATAAAATAAAAGAGAATGTAACACCGCAGCCGGGAAGTGAGGCAGAAGGCGAGACAAATAGTACACCGGAAGGAACCCCGGGGATAACACCGGATGCGACCCCGGGACCGACACCGTCTCCGGTGCCTACACCGGAACCACCGGAGAAACCGGACAAGCCGGATGTTCCTGACAGACCGTCGTCTACGCCGGAACCTACAAAGGCGACCACCGGCACACCGGCACCGACAAGTACGTCGGAACCGACCAGGGTACCAACGAATACACCGGCACCGACCAATACGCCGAGACCGACGAATACATCGGTACCAACAAAAGTACCAACCGGTACTACTTATACGATTAAAGTGGAACGGGGAATGACAGCATCCACGGTATCAAAACTTTTAGAAGAGGCCGGAGCGGTAACCAGTGCCACTGAGTTTGTTGCTTATTTACGAGACAATAGTTTAACCGATGAAATAAACATCGGTACATTTCAGATTCCGGCCGGTGCAGGTTTTAAAGAGATTGCGGATATTCTAACTATAATTCGCTAAAACAGTAAGAAAAAGGCAGAACTTTAGAAAAAAGTGCTTGCCTTTTTTTTATGGTTGTGTTAAAATATCAAACGGTGCAGTCGGCGTAGGCCGAAATAAGCATGTGTGTGGACTCGCGGCAGGGTGCCGTAGCTCGCGGTTTGCCGGTAAAGGAGGCACACAGAAGATTAAAACCAAATGGAGGTAAAATTATGAGCGTTATTTCTATGAAGCAGTTACTTGAAGCAGGTGTTCATTTCGGACATCAGACCAGAAGATGGAACCCGAAGATGGCAGAGTACATCTATACCGAGAGAAACGGTATCTACATCATCGACTTACAGAAGTCTGTA
>JAZNBY010000168.1:0-6224 GCA_045587325.1 Lachnospiraceae bacterium
GATGCGGTAAGTCAATAATATCGTCATAACGATGGTCGTCATTTTCTCTCATCCCGATGTCCTCCTTTCCTTGGGGCTTCACTTATCGTCTACACCTACAACTCCTCGGTATTCACGCCATTTCCATATTATTCGCTACGCTTTATGCCCACCAATTTGTTTGTTTCGTTCCACGGTCATGGCGCCTTCCTGCAGGTTCATGCCCTTTATCATAGCATTCTTACCGAACTTCTTCTTTACGGAAAGCATGGCTTCCTGGAGTTTCCGCTCCTTCTCACGTTCTTCCTGTTCTGCCGCCTGCTCCTTTTGGAGTGCCGCATAGTCCGTAAATAAATCCAGCTGTTCAAACCCTACCTTCTCCACTACAGTGCTTTCCTCTACCAGATGATTGGCCACCACCGTAATCCGGCGCACCAGAAGCTTCGGATTTACAATCTCATCGTACAACTCCATCACCTTGTCGATAATCAGCTTCGTAGACGAGGTCTGCTGCCCCAGATTCGCCGTACCGTGAGCGTGCTTCGGCACCCGCCGTCCATATCCGTCCACCGTTACTTCGCCGGTATAATGAATGTCCGGGTGGGTCATATTTTCGATATCGTACCCCACCGTCAGCACAATCTGATCCGTCACCAGCTTCTTTTCTACCAAATCAAGCACCAGAAGGTCCGTCATTTCCCGCACGATAAGCTTCCCCTTCTCAAATTCATACGGCTCCTGCAGCACCTGACCGGAGCTGACACTGTTCACCTCCGGCTTGTAAGCCTTAATCATCTCAATGGTGGTAGGCTCATACCCCCAGGCATGGTCAATGAGAAGTTCCGCGTTCACGCCGAACAACTTATACAACAACTCCTCATTGTAAAAGTCTCCCGGGCCACCCAAGGAACACCGAGCAATATCTCCCATAGTATAAAGTCCCACCTCTTCCAGTTTCTTCTGATAGCCTCGCCCCACACGCCAAAAGGCCGTGAGCGGGCGGTGAGTCCACAAAAGCCTCCGATAGCTCATCTCGTCCAGCTCCGCAATTCGCACTCCGTCCGCATCCGGTATTACCTTCTTTGCCATAATGTCCATGGCCACCTTGCACAGGTACAGGTTCGTCCCGATGCCTGCCGTAGCGGTAATGCCGGTCTCAGAAAGCACATTTTTTATCATCTTTGCCGCCAGTTCCTTCGGCGTCAGTCCGTAGGTATGAAGATAATTTGTCACATCCATAAATACCTCGTCAATGGAATATACATGGATGTCCTCCGGTGCCACATACTGCAAGTATACGTTATAAATCCGGGTACTGTATTCCAAGTAAAGTGCCATCCGGGGCGGTGCCGTAATATAAGAAATCTCAAGCTCCGGGTGGTCATCCAGTTCCTTGGAGAAATGAGACTTCCCGGAGAATGCTCTCCCCGGAGCCTTCCCTCTCCGCTCCGCATTAACTTCCTTTACCCTCTGTACCACCTCAAACAACCGTGCCCGGCCCGGAATGCCATACTTCTTTAACGACGGCGACACTGCCAGACAAATGGTCTTCTCCGTCCGTTCTGCATCCGCCACCACCAGGTTTGTCGTCAACGGGTCCAAGCCCCGCTCTATACACTCCACGGAGGCATAGAAGGACTTTAAGTCGATGGCAATGTAGGTTCGGTTTTGCTGCATGCTATGCCTCCTTTCTGCAATTTTACTCACTTACATTTTTTACTCTATCTTATCTACTATTTTCTACACCTCGTAGGTTGCAACCTCACAGTTTCCTAACAAAAAAACATGCATTTCATCAAAACTGAGTCTCTTCATCTGCCGGTTAATCATTCTGCTTACAAATCCGTGGCAAACCAGCAATACCTTTTGATCCGGATAATTTTCTTTCAATTGCGAAAGGCCTTTTGCGATTCTGACATCAAACTGTCTCAGCGTTTCCCCTCCGGTCGGGGCATCGTCCAACTGTCTGGTACAGTTCCTATCCCAAAGCTCCGGATAGTTTTTCTGTGCCTCTTTTCCTGTCATCCCTTCATACACACCCACGCAGATTTCCCGAAACTCCTCTATGATAACAAAAGGTGTCTCTTTGTGATATTCTCTGATTTGCTCTGCTGTTGTCCGTGCCCTCTGTAACGGCGATGTCACAATCACATCAAAGGACTCTTCCGCCAGCTTCTCCGCAAGCTCCTTTGCCTGCGCGATTCCTCTTTCATTTAACGGCACATCCGTACTTCCCGCATACCGTTTTTCTACATTATACTGTGTCTCTCCGTGGCGCACTACATACAAAATCATGATATCCACCTCCACTTTTTAGTATACAACTTCTTTTCATAAATCGCAAGAACTTTTGTTCGACTTGATTTATAAGACAACTGAATCAAATACAAGCAAAAAGGACCGGTCCGGTTCAATCCGGTCCCGGTCCAAGAGATTTAATTCTCCGGCGTATAATATAATACGTTGTATTTTTTTCCTTTTGCCCACTGCTCTGCATAAGAATCTTTCGGGACAAAAATAATTGTCTTTGCATTAGGCCATCCAAATGCATCCCCCAACTCCGTTACACTCTCCGGCAATTTAATACTTGTTAAATTAGAACCGTCAAATGCAAAATCTCCTATTACATCCACTCCTTCCGGTATCTCTACACTTGTCAAAGCATTGCAACTTTCAAATGCCTTCGCACCGATTCTGGATGCAATATTTGATAGTTCAAGATCTGTCAATGAACTACACTCACAAAATGCCTCTTCCCCAATTGAACTGTTAAACAATTTCACAGTTTTCAAATTTTCACAGTTTTCAAATGCCTTTTCTCCAATCATACATCCTGACAATTCAACGCTAATCAAATTTGAACATTGTCCGAATGTTGCTGTACTGTAACCTTCTCTACCACTTCCCTTATAATCACATATTTCTGTCATATTCCCGTTTATCTTAAGATTTTTCAGACCACAACACAAAAAAGCGCTGGAACCTATCTTTTTTACACTATACGGTATTTCGATACTTGCAAGATTCGGGCAAAAACTAAATGAACCTTCATCTATCTCAATTAATCCCTCAGAAAGTTCAACTTTTTCCAGATTATCGCATTCGACAAACCCTCCTAAAAAGGTCACACTTCCCGGTATTTCTACGCTTTTCAAACTTTTACAAGCCCCAAAACAACTCTCCATATAAGTCACACTGTCTGGTATTTCTACATTTGTCAGATTTTCGCAAGCTGAAAAACACCAGCCCAAATATGTCACTCCATCCGGAATTTCTACACTTGTCAAACTATCACATTGGTTAAAACATGACCAATAAACCATACCATTCGGGATTTCACCTGCCAAACTCTCTCGATTCCATACACCCTCCGCAGGAATTATACAATCCGGCATTTCTATACTTGTTAAATTATCAAAATCATGAAAGCCAGATAAAACAACCACACTACTCGGTATCTTTACACTTTTCAAACTATTAATCGGTCTATCTGCATCAGAGCTGCATACACCTACAAGTATAACACCTTCCGGTATTACAAGTCTTTCAAGATTATCCGGTATTTCGGCACCATCATAAGTTGAAATCATTACTTCTGTTACCGGCAATCCGTTCACTTCTTTCGGTATCACAGCCTCTTTTAAAGACATATCCTTAAAACCGACCAATCGCATCTCACCATTTTCTTCTTCCCACACAAATGCAGAGGCATCCGTTTCCGGGACAGGTACCGGTGTGCTTGTCGGTGCCGGGGTTGTGGTACTCGTTTGTGCCGGTTCCAACGTTGGCTCTTCCTTCTCCGGCTCTTTGGTTTGCTCCGGTTCCGGTGTCTCTGCAACATTTGTTATAGGTGCTTGTGTCAGAGAAGTACTCGATACTTTGTCACTGCTCTGGCATCCCGCCAAACCTAAGATTAAGATACCTGCCAATACTACAACTAGTTTCTTGCGCATGATTCATTACCTTCTTTCTTCTATAGTATAATTCGGCTTACATTTATTCCCTAAAAATTCCGTCCGTTCCAACCCCAGTCGTTTACACCGTGGTAGGTTACATACACTGCGTTTGCCGGAATTCCAAGCTCTGTTTCATAAAGTTTGCAGATGCGCTCGGTCATGCTTTCATAAGCACTCTTTGCGCCTGCGCCAAACAGGCTAACAGAAACATAGGCACCTCTGTCCAGCTTCTTCCCGCCCATATACAGGTCGTAGTTGTCTTCAAAACCAACCATCAAAAAGCTCTCCGGCTTTCCGAGCAAAGCCACTGCCTTTCCAAGCTCCGCCTTTAACACATCTCTTTTCTCCTGCGGCACTGCTACCGTAATCTTAGAATCAATAAATGGCATGTTACACTCCTCCTTATATAAATTGAGCGCGCAAACTTTCCGCTTACGCGCCCTTTGTTTCTCTTATCGGATACCGTATCTCTCGATGATGTAATCCATATCCTTGTCGCCGCGGCCGGAAAGGTTGATAAGCACGGAACCCTTGCCCATCTTCTTAGCTAACTTCATACCGTATGCCACTGCATGGGCACTCTCGATTGCCGGGATGATACCTTCCAAACGGGATAAAGTGAAGAATGCATCAATGGTTTCTTCGTCATTTACCACGTCATACTTTACTCTTCCGATGTCATGTAAAAATGCATGCTCCGGACCGGAGGACGGATAGTCAAGACCGCTGGCTACAGAATATACCGGAGCCGGCTCGCCGTTTGCATCCTTTAACATAAGGCTGTTGAAGCCATGCATAACTCCCTCGGTACCATACTGAAGGCTTGCTGCATGGTCACCAAGCGCAGTACCGCGACCAAGCGGCTCAATACCATAAATATCAACCGGATCATTTAAGAAACCTGCGAACATACCTGCCGCATTGGAACCGCCACCAACGCATGCAACCACAGCATCCGGAAGTTCCCCGGTCATTTCAATGAACTGCTCTCTTGCCTCGATACCTACAATGCTCTGGAAATCACGCACCATTAACGGGAACGGATGCGGACCCACAACGGAACCGATACAGTACATGGAATTCTTGTAATCCTTTGCGTATGCCGCAAATGCTGCATCTTCCGCTTCCTTTAAAGTCTGAAGGCCTTCGGTAACCTCTACCACGTTTGCACCGAGAATCTTCATACGTGCTACGTTCGGAGCCTGCTTCTTAATATCCACGGCACCCATATAGATGTCACACTCAAGACCAAAATAAGCCGCTGCCGTTGCCATTGCCACACCGTGCTGTCCCGCACCGGTCTCAGCGATAACCTTCTTCTTACCCATATACTTTGCAAGAAGCACCTCACCCATACAATGGTTCAACTTGTGTGCACCGGTATGATTTAAGTCCTCACGCTTTACATAAAGCTGTACATTCCCAAGGGAACCGGACAATCTCTCAAGGTAAGACACCGGAGTCGGTCTGCCCTGGAATTCCTTACGGATACGACGAAGTTCTGCAATGAACTTTCTGGACTTACAAATGGTATGATATGCCTCGGAAATCTCATCCATTGCCTTCTTCAAATCCGGATCAATGTAAGAGCCGCCGTACTTACCGAAGTAACCGTTCTCATCCGGGTAATTCTTAAAATAGGTTTCAAAATCAACATTGTTCATCTTCATAACTATATCCTCCTGATATCTGATTTATTTACTATATTTGTTTCATCTCATAGCAGTAAAGCTGCCTTTTACATTACCATTTCTTTTACTTACTCTCCGGGACACGCTTTGGCGTCGCCATCGTTTCGTTAATAACATACACGCACCTCCTAATACCATTTCCTGTGTAAGCATGCGCTTTGCGGTCGCTTGCTCACTTTGCCTACAAAACAAAGAGTTCCGCTTGCGGAACTCTCGCGCCGCTTTTGCGTCGCATTTATGCGACATCTTCCTCTGCAAAAGCGTGCGCATCCACAGCGGAGCGTTTTTTTGCTTTATAGGAAATTACATAATTTCCTATAAAGCAAAAAAAGTCCCTGACAGATAGACTCTATCTGTCAAGGACGAATAACCTAACTATCCGCGGTGCCACCTTGCTTCACGAAAAACCCGTGCTCCTTAGAGGATACTGACATATCCCGGGCAACTAACGTATGTCCCTACGTCGCAGAATACTCTGTGCATCGCACATTTGACTGCGCCCTCCGCGGTCCATTTGATAACCTGTGTTTCACCCGACTCTCAGCAACGCGGGCTCTCTGTAGAAGCATAATTACCGTTATCTCCGCCTCAACGGTTT
>JAZNBY010000169.1:0-2526 GCA_045587325.1 Lachnospiraceae bacterium
TCACCTGTCCCTGTTCCATCACATAAATCACATCTGCATCTCTGGTAGTAGACAGACGATGCGATATCGACAGCACAGTCTTTTCCTCTGCCACTTCTTTCATGGCACGATTTAATTGATATTCGGCAATCGGGTCTAAGGCCGACGACGGCTCGTCCAGAAGCACCAGTCCGGCATCCTTGTAAAACGCTCTTGCGACTGCCAGCTTCTGTGCCTCTCCACCGGAAAGGTCCGTGCCTTCCTCCGAAAACTCCCGGGTCAGCTCTTGCTGCAACCCTCCGGGAAGCGTTGCAAGTTTTTCAGCAAATCCGCTTTTCCTTACTGCCTCCCATATGCTCTGCTCCTCGATTCCCTCGGTTCTGTCCATTACTACATTTTCAGCTACCGTAGCGGCAAACAGCTTAAAGTCCTGGAATACCACGCCGATATAGCGACGATACTCTTCCACGTCATAGTTGCGGATATCCACACCGTTTAACAGGATTTCTCCCTCCGTCGGGTCATAGAGTCGCAGCAAAAGCTTGATAAGCGTAGTTTTTCCGGCACCGTTATACCCTACCAGCGCCACCTTTTCCTTTGCTTTTATGGTAAGATTCACGTTACGTAAAATCAGACTATCCGGATGATAGCCGAAGGACACATTCCTGCACTCCAGAACACCTGCCCCTTCCGGGATTTCACAGGTCTTCCTGTTAATAATCTCACTTTCCTTTCCTAAGAAAGAACGAATCTTCTCTACATACAGACCGGTTTCCACCATGTGCGGTCCCAGGTCCGCTACGGTAGAGAAGCCCCGGCGCAGATTGGCAGCGGAATTATACAATACTACAACACCACTGAAGGATAAACTCTTTGTCAGCACTGCCCGGACAATGAGATACAACACATATCCGATATCCAGCATAAAACCGGACACAAGATACCGCGCTGTAAAATCAAGCCAGAAGCTTTTCTTTCCCATGGTTTTATGAAGGTGATACAATTCCTCATTGACCTTGTCAAACTCCTCCTGCACACTTTTCGAGGCTTCCTTGTTCAAACGAAGATCCTTCGCATACTGTTGCAGATAAAAGACACGCTTTACATACTCCCTCTTCCGTAACAACGGATTTTCTGTCTTACGTATGGTATAACGCCATTTGTTCAGCACATTGAAAAACACCGTTCGGAGCAGGAAGGCTACAAACACAAACACAATAGACCAAACATCCTGTGTTGCAAAAAAGGTTCCGTAACAGATCAGTACCGTGAGGCTTCCGAATATCATACGAAGCAACTGCTCCGCCCTGTTTATGGCATTGTCTGCTTCCGACACAGACAACATGAAGTCGTTGTAATACTCTGTATTGTCATAGCAGGCCAAATCCACCGTGCCGGCCTTTTCATATAACATCTCTTTCAGATTCTTCTGTGCAATCGGCAAGTACTTTAGTTTAATCTTCTGCTCGTACAAATTGCTGATGGCTGCCGCCGCAAAATCAAGCAATAAGAACAACCCTACTACCCACAGCACGTTGGTATACGGTTTCTTATTTTCTATGGTATCCAAAATCAGGTAAACACATATCGTCTGTTCCAGAAAGTTGACCAGATTGTGACGGATGGCCTCAATTACAATACTGAAGGCATACATCGGGGTGCCTTGAAACATCAGGCGTAATAAAAAGAAATTATTGGAGAGCATTCTCTTGGTACTCATGTTCTTTTTACTCTTCATCAGCCTTCACCTCCCCCTCCGGTGCAGCTCCAACTGCGGTATAGTTCCGCTCCTGTACCCGATATAACGCCGCATACTTGCCGTCCTGTTCCATCAGAGTTTCGTGAGTTCCTTCTTCCGCAATCTTCCCGTCCTCAAGCATCAAAACCTGATCCGCATATTTTACGCAGGATAACCGGTGGGAAATCAGAACTCTCGTCTTTCCGTCCGTTTCCTGTAAAATTCCCGATAAAAGCTCATGCTCTGCAATCGGGTCCAACGCAGAAGACGGCTCATCAAACACCGCCACCGGTGCTTGCTTTGCATAGGCTCTTGCTACCAAAAGCTTCTGGCATTCTCCGCCGGACAGCATGGTTCCATTCTCGTCAAACTCCTTCGTAAGCGGTGTATCCAGTCCCAAAGGCAGGCTTACTATCTTCTCCTTCACACCTGCTTTTTCCAGTGCGGTCCATACTTCCTCTTCCGTTCCTTCCTGTCCCATCAGTACATTGTAACGTACCGTTCCCGGAAAGATTGTTCCGTCCTGAAAGGCACAGGAAAATAGCCTACGGTATGCCGCAAGATTGTATTCCCTGATATCTTTACCGTTTACATAAATGGTTCCTTCCGTCGGGTCATATAAACGGAGTAACAGCTTGATTATAGTCGTTTTTCCGGCACCGTTATGACCTACCAGCACCAGACTTTTCCCCGGTGTCAATTCAAAAGATACATCCGTCAGGACATTTTCTCCCCCCGGATAAGCAAAACTTACATGAGAAAACTGAAGCGAACGAAGCTCCTCCTCCGGAATCAAACCATCCCCATTT
>JAZNBY010000170.1:0-16107 GCA_045587325.1 Lachnospiraceae bacterium
TATTTTTTACATTTGATTCTTCCGAGAATCGTATATACGGTTTTGGCAGCTGCATTGCTGTATCCGCTGTTTCACGGACTGCATCGGCTTTTGTTGCGTTTGGTGGATAAGGAGGAGTAAAGTTGTTTTATTATATTTGGAGTAAAATAAAAGAATGGTTATCTTCCCGTATGATACCGGTTGCTATCTTTTATGTTGTACTGGCCGGTATATTAATCTTTCAATTGTACCGGCTTCAGATTATGGATGCGAAGCAGGTGATTGCGGAGGAAGAGTATCGTCTTGTCAGGGAACGACAGACAGACAGTACCAGAGGAATGATTTATGACAAAAACGGGCGTGTTCTTGCTTATAATGAGTTATCTTATTCCGTTATTTTGGAAGATAGTCCGCTTCTTAATACCAATGATAAGAAAAACGATATGTTATTTCGCCTGATTCAGATTCTGGACAGGGAACAGGTTCCTTTAGAGCCGGAGTTTTATATTGCACAAGATGAATCGGGAATTTTACAATATACTGTAGATGGAACCGCAAGACTTCGTTTTATAAAAAATGCATTGGGTAAGCAGTCCATTGATAATCTGACGGAGGAAGAAAGAGAATTGTCGGCGGAAGAGTTGTTTTTACTGCTTCGGCACGGTGATTTAAAGTTTGGCTCCATGTACGGAATATCGGATGAGTATTCCTTGGAAGATGCACTAAAAATTATGGCGGTTCGTTATGCAATTTTTACCTCCTGGCCAAAATATTCCCAAATCACACTGGCCACAGGTGTTTCGGATCATTTGATTGCCGCAATTAAGGAAAACAGTGCGGTTTTACCTGGCGTATCAGTGATGATGCAGACAAAGCGTGTATACAATTACAGCGAATATTTTGCCCATATCATCGGATATACCGGCAGAATTACAGAAGAAGAGTTAGAAACCTATAATGCGGAAGAGACAGTTTTTGCGGCAACGGATGTAATCGGGAAAACAGGTTTGGAGAAAACATTTGAGGATGTTTTAAATGGTACGAAGGGGGTGGAACAACTTACCCTTGATGAAAATTATCGTATCGTAAATACAGAAGTGATTTCGGAACCTCAGGCGGGGAATCATTTGTATCTGACCATTGACGCAGAGCTTCAGAAGGCTTATTACTATCTGTTGGAAAAGGAATTGGCAAAAATTTTGCTGGAGCAGATAACTGAAGAACTGGATTACGGAACAAAAGGTGAGTCTGCAGATGATATTCTTATACCGGTATTTGAGGTTTATGATGCACTGTTTTCGAATAATGTGTTGGATGTTACCCGTGTTTTTTCTGCGGAACCGCCGGAAGATGCCAATGAGAACGAATTGTTAGTATACAATAAGTATCATTCGAAGTTCCAGAATATACTAGACAAGATGCTTGTATATATGGCATTCGGAAGTACAACGACAAATGATAAGGTTTCCGAGGAAATGTTAGAGTACATGGACTATGTCTATGCAAAGATAACCTCTGCGGAAATCGGAATATTACCTGCGACCAATATAAATAAGTCGGATCCGGTTTATGTGGGATATAAAAACAATGAAATTAGTTTTGCTGGATTTCTTACCCATGCTATCAATGAAAACTGGATTGATTTGGATAAACTGAATATTTCTTCCTATTATGTTACGGATGAAATTTATTCCATTTTAATGGATCGGATTGTTTCCATGCTACAGAATGATTCCTATTTTGCGAAAAAAGTTCTTCGAAACATGATTTTCAAAAAGGAATTAGGTGGGAAACAGATTTGCCTTTTGTTGTTTGATCAGGGGATTATAAAGTATAACGAAAGTGATTACAATGCTGTTAGTAAAGGAACGGTTTCCCCATTCGACTTTATTTGTAAAAAGATTGAACTGGTTGAGATTACACCGGCCCAGTTAGCTTTAGAACCTTGCGGAGGTTCGCTGATTGTTACGGATGTAAACAATGGTGATGTACTTGCTATGGTGACTTATCCGAGTTATGACAACAACAAACTGGCCAACAAAATTGATTGGGATTATTACTCAAAGCTGTTGGAGGACAAGTCCAATCCGTTATCCAGCCGTGTAACCAATTCGAAAACAACAACAGGTTCTACGTTTAAGATGATTACCAGTTTTGCCGGTTACGGTGAAAATGAGTTGGGATTATATGAAAAGATTGAAGATTTGGGAGAATTTACAAAGGTAGATCCGTCTCCGAAATGCTGGTATTATCCGAAGAATCATGGTAAAATTGATGTACCGCAGGCAATCAATCACTCCTGTAACTACTTTTATTTTGAAGTCGGATATCGTTTGTCAGAGGATTTCAACGGAAAATACAGTGACTCTATCGGAATTGCTAAGCTTTCCAGGTATGCGGAGAAGTTTGGTCTTGGTGATAAGTCGGGTATAGAAGTAGCGGAACTGGAGCCGCAGATTGCCACTCAGGATGCTGTACGTGCTTCCATCGGATATTATCACAGTTTTACTCCGTCACAGATAGCCCGTTATGCCACTACATTGGCAAATCGGGGGGATTGTTATAATCTGACTTTGATTGACCGGATTTCCGATGCAAAACAACAGACAGTAACCAATAATTCCGCAACGTTGTATAATAAAATAACCGAGTTTACAGATGCCGAATGGGAACAGGTGCAAAAAGGGATGCATCTGGTGTTAAACAGCAATGATTCCACCGGTCGAGAATATGATACGTTGGGATTTGATGCTGCCGGGAAGTCCGGTACTGCACAGGTTTCGGATACAAAACCAAGCCATGTGTTGTTTGTATCGTATGCCCCGTATGTAAACCCGGAGATTTCTGTAACCGTAGTTATTCCGAACGGATATGCATCCAGTAATGCGGTTGATTTCGGATATATTGTTTATGACTACTATTATTATCCGGAGACTTATAATGCAGAGTATAATAAGATTTTCATAGAATAAGCGAAGGAGGATGACATGGGAAACGCAGTAATGATAAAGGGAACCACATATGGTTTTTCCGTGTACATCGATGAACAAGCTGAATTTTCTCAGATTGCCGAAGAAATCAAAGAAAAGTTTAAAGAATCCGCCAAGTTTTTCGGGAATGCCAAGATGGCTATTTCTTTTGACGGAAAAAAACTTTCTACGGATGAGCAACGAAAAGTTTTAGATATTATTGCAGAGAATTCTGATGTAAACATCGTATGTGTAATAGATAAAAACAGTGAAACGGAAGAGCTACACAAAAAATCACTGGAAGACCATTTACAGGCTCTGGATAGTTCTAACGGACAGTTTTATAAAGGAAATTTACGTTCCGGACAAGTTCTTGAGACAGAGACAAGCATCATTATTATCGGAGATGTCAATCAGGGAGCCACCGTTACGTCAAAGGGAAATATTATTGTATTAGGGACGCTTTACGGAAATGTATATGCCGGAGCCGGCGGAAATGAAAATGCATTTGTTATGGCATTAGAGTTAGATCCGGTACAGATTCGGATTGCAGACACAATTGCAAGAGCACCGGACAAGGTAGGGAAGATGCTTTGGAAGCGGGAGAAAGAAAAAACAAAGGAACCGAAAATTGCATTTCGGTCAGGGGAAAATATATATATTGAACCGGTTTCAAAAACGGTTTTAAATGATATAAAATTATAAAAAGCGGAGGAAATGAACGAATGGGCGAAGTTATTGTTGTAACATCGGGAAAGGGCGGTGTAGGTAAAACTACCACCACGGCAAATGTGGGTACCGGCCTTGCAAAACTGGAAAAGAAAGTGGTATTGATTGATACGGATATCGGACTTAGAAACCTGGATGTAGTTATGGGGCTTGAAAATCGTATTGTCTATAACTTAGTTGATGTAATCGAAGGCAACTGTAAGATTAATCAGGCATTTATTAAGGTAAAAGGATATAATAATTTTTATCTGCTTCCGTCGGCACAGACCAGAGATAAAACGGCGATTACCCCGGAACAGATGAAGAAATTAACGGACCAGTTAAAGGAAGAATTTGATTACGTTATTATTGATTGTCCTGCAGGCATTGAGCAGGGATTTCATAATGCGATTGCAGGTGCAGACCGTGCACTTGTAGTAACTACACCGGAAGTGTCTGCAGTAAGAGATGCTGACCGTATTATCGGGCTTTTGGAAGCAAATGAGATCAAGAAGATTCATCTTATCGTTAATCGTCTCCGTATGGATATGGTAAAGAGAGGCGATATGATGTCCAGCGATGATGTAGTTGAAATCCTTGCGATTCCGTTGATCGGTGTCGTACCGGATGATGAGAACATAGTTATTTCCACAAACCAGGGTGCACCGCTTGTAGGAAATAATACACTTGCCGGCAAGGCGTACATGAATGTTTGTAAGCGTGTTGACGGAGAAGAGGTTCCGTTCCTTGATTTAGCAAGTAAGGGCGGTTTGTTCAGTCGTTTGTTTAAGAAAAATTAACGGAGGGGTTAAGTATGGGTTTCTTTGATTTCTTTAATAGAAAAGCATCCGGTTCCGTAGCAAAGGACCGCTTGAAATTAGTACTTGTTTCCGACCGCGCGGGTTGTTCCCCGGAGGTAATGGAACAAATGAAAAACGATATTATTGCTGTTATTTCAAAGTATATTGAAATTGATATGCAGGGTCTGGATATCCAGATTAAGCAGACACAGTCGGATTCCGATAACGGAATCGTTCCGGCTATTTTTGCAAATATTCCGATTAAGGATATGCGCGGTAAGAATTAAGAGGGTAGTTCATGTTTAAGGTATGGGAACGATACAATTTGAAAAAGTATCGCTGGTCAATTTTGCTGATGATAGTTCTTCTTTGTACCTCCGGTATTTATGTACTGGATAAGGTACAGGGAGAAGACATCAATATGGTATCAAGACAAATTGTAGGACTGACAGCCGGCATTTTTCTTGCATTTGTAGTGTCAATGTTTGATTATCATTTTATCTGCAAGTTTGCTCCATTGATGTATATAGTCAATTTGGGATTACTTTTTGTGGTAAAATATGTTGACTCTATGAATATTGCCAGAGGTGGTGTTAACCGTTGGATCGGTATTCCGAATGAACAGCATGCCATTTTCGAATTTCAGGTGTCTGAATTGACAAAGGTTGTGCTTGTTATTTGTCTTGCAGTGTTATTTGACCGATTGATGAATAAAATCAAACAGGGTTATGTTTTGTTGATTGCAACGGTAATGATTGCCCTCCCAATCGGTATGATTTTTATACAACCGGACCTTTCTACAACGATTGTAGTGGGAGTTAGCCTTGTGGTGGTTATCTTTGTATCAGGAATCACTTATAAGCTTCTTTTACCGATTGCAGCAATTGCCATTCCTGTGGTTGCAGGTCTGTTTTGGTATGTGCAACAGGATTTCCAGGTGTTACTTTCTGAAAATCAGCAACGACGTATTTTATCCTTGCTTAATCCGGAAAGTCACACGGCAGAACTATGGCAGCAGGAGAATTCCATTACGGCAATTGCATCCGGAGGTTTGTCCGGCAAAATTTTTACGGGAAGTGATTCGCTGGGGGCAAAGAATATTCCTGTAGTTGAGAGTGATTTCATTTTTGCGGGAATGGCAGAAGCTTTTGGTTTTTTGGGAGCATGTATCATTGTATTGACAATACTTTTGCTTTCGTTTCAGTGTTTTATGATTGCAAAAAAGGCTCCGGATTATCTCGGACGTTTAGTTGCTATAGGAATCGGAACCACCTATATTTTCCAGGCGTTTGTTAATATTGGTGTGGTTACAATGTTATTACCGAATACCGGAATTCCGCTTCCTTTTGTCAGTTATGGTTTGAGTTCATTGATGTGTAATATGATTGGAATCGGAATTGTTCTTAATATCGGTATCGCAAAGAAAAAGGAACGTAATCAGATTGATTTGGATTTTGCTGACATACCGAGGAAGGGGGAACTATGAATATTGGGTTAATTGCACATGATGCAAAAAAGAAGTTGATGCAGAATTTTTGTATCGCTTACAAAGGTATTTTAAGTCGTCATACACTGTATGCAACCGGAACAACCGGACGTTTGATTGAGGAGGCATCCAATCTTTCGGTTCACAAGTATTTGGCAGGGCCGTTAGGCGGAGAGCAGCAGATGGGGTCACAAATCGAACATAATGAAATAGATCTGGTGATTTTTTTACGGGATCCGTTAACACCGAAGTCCCATGAACCGGATGTAAACAATGTTGTGATGCTTTGTGATACACATAATATTCCATTGGCAACCAATCTGGCCACAGCTGAATTACTTGTAAAAGGCTTGGAACGTGGGGATTTGGATTGGAGAGAATTATACAAAAACTAAATTTATTGGAAAAGGAAGTGAGCAAATGAAACAAAACAAAAGAAATCTTTTATTATGTTTGGTTTTATTTGCTCTTTTTTTGTCCGGTTGCTATTTTGAAGTCGGGTCAATGTCTGATAAGAACATACCGTTAGTATATACCGGTACAAAATCGTTCGAAGAATTTGATGTAGGGAATGACCGTAACGCAGATTACTTATATGGAAGAGGGACGGAAGTTTGCATTCCTGATGGAATCACATCCGAGACAGACGGAACTGGAATAGATTATGTGTATGGCCTATATCAAGTGACCGGAAATAAAGTTCTGGAAGAGTATCGTATTACAGAAAAAATTTATCCTGCCAGTACAACAAAATTACTGACAACACTGGTGGCATTAAAGTACTGTAATTTAAGTGAAACGGTCACCTTTAGCTATAATGCATCACATATAGGAGTATATGGTGCTCTTTTATGTGGGTTTGAGGAAGGTGACAAAGTAATGCTGGGAGATTTACTTACGGCATTATTGATTTATAGCGGCAATGATGCAGGAATTGCTGTAGCCGAGCATGTATCGGGTTCGGTAGAAGCTTTTGCGGAATTGATGAATGCAGAAGCAAAAAAACTAGGTGCAGTAGACACTCATTTTGTGAATTCTCACGGATTGCATAACAAGGATCACTATACTACGGCTTATGATATTTATTTGATTTTAAATGAACTGATTCATTACAATTCCTTTTTATCCATTATTTCTATGCCGTCATGTGAGGTGTGGTATACAGATGCAAAGGGGAATACAAAGAGTAAAGTATTTGAAAGTACCAATCTGTTTTTTAGCGGGAAATTTGAGGTTCCGGAAGGAATTGAGATCATCGGCGGAAAAACAGGAACAACCAATGCAGCGGGATGTTGTTTGGTGTTGTATTTTAAGGATGAAAATGAGAAGTATTATATTGCGGAAGTGTTTCATGCCCCGTCTTATGAGGTTTTGTACGGAAAGATGGTAGAATTAATGAGACAGGCTGTTGCACAATGATTTGAAAATTTTCGATGAATGTCGGTAAGAATAGAACGTTACGGAAGGGAGTGGTAACAATGTCGGATAATCATAAAATTATCAAGTTTCGAACAAGACGGGAAATTAATATCGGCTTGGTAATTGCATTGGGTGTATTGATTATTATGACGATAAATATTGTAAGAGGTTATACAAAGCCACATCTTTCCGTGTATGAAGTACAGGAAGGTTCCGCCGGAAACGAGGTTCATACTACGGCAATGATTCTTCGTCCGGAGAAGGTGGTTTTAACCAATCAGGCAGGATATTTGAATTTCTATTACAGGGAAGGTGCCCGGGTTGCAAAGAATGCGGACGTTTATTCCGTAAACGATTCCAATGACTTGCAACATTATATTGATTTAAACGAGAATAGTTCGGTATTATCCGAAAACGATTTGTCACGTTTGAAGCAAAATATTCGTACTTTTTCTTCGTCATACTCGGATATTCGATTTTCGGACTGCTATAACCTGCGAGAGGAGTTTTTATCGGATTATTTGCGTTACAGGGATATTTCTATGCTGGACACCCTGGGAACGGTACAGGATATACAGAAGGATTTTGTGACTTATAAGACGGATGAGAGCGGTATTATTACATATTATTCCGATCTGTATGATGGATATACGGTGGATGACATTACCGGCATTGAGTTTGAACCGGAGCGGCAGACCATACCGGAATACAAAAAGCCGATGGGCCTTTCCGCTATGGAGCACTTTGCATATAAGTTGGTGTATGACGATTCCTGGCAGCTTGTCATTCAGATGCCGGATAAGGATATGGAACGCTTAAAGTCGGGAGGTTCCGAAGTTTCCTTTCGGATTAACGGAGAATCCACAACATATACCTGTCCATATACCGAAAAACGAATCAACGGAGTTTCCTATCTTGTGGTTAACATGGAAAAATATGGGGTGCAATATTTAGAGCAGCGTTTTACGGATGTAACGGTGTTTCTGGCAGCAAAAGAAGGGTTAAAAATTCCGGAAACGGCTATTTTACAGAAAGAATTGTACCAAATTCCGGAACGATTTATTATGCGTGGGGGCGGTACAAGAGATGAACTGGGTGTCAGCATGGAACTTTATGATGCGGAGACCGGGGAAGTGCGTCCTGATTTTTGCAGTATATCTCCGTTGTTTTATGAAAACGGTTATTACTATGTAGCAAAAGAAGACTTGGATTCCGATAAGTATGTGAATTCTTCCGGATTGTATTTAGAACCGGAACGTGCCATGTTGTATTCTTTTCTGACCAATATGGAAGGCGTTTATAACATAAATAATGGCTATGCCGTCTTCCGGAGAATAGAACGGATTACGGATATCGAAGACTATGTGCTGGTACGTGCAGGCCTTGATGGCGGTGTATCTCTGTATGACCACATTGTTCTCGATGTTTCTACCGTTTCAAAAGATGTTATTTTGATTGAAGGAGAGTCATAATGTCAACTACAATACAGCAAGCGATAGATGAGGTACGTTTACGAATTAAAAATGCATGTGAAAGAGCTGGACGAGATCCGGAAGAAGTAACACTGATTGCTGTCAGTAAAACAATGCCGGTAGAAGCTATACGGGAAGCTATGAACTGCGGTATTATCGAATTCGGTGAAAATCGTCCACAAGAACTGCGGGATAAGCAGGCAGTCATTACCGAGCCGTTGCATTGGCATATGATTGGTTCACTTCAGACAAATAAATTAAAATATGTAGTGGGAAAGACTGTGATGATTCACTCTGTAGATACGCTTCATCTGGCGGAAGCCATTGAGGAAGCGTCCGCTAAGAATGGTATTATTTCCGATGTATTGTTGGAGGTTAATATCGCAGGAGAGGAGTCCAAACATGGAATTTTACCTGAGAACCTGGAAGAACTTGTAAGACAGATTTCATCGTTTTCTCATTTAAAAATACGAGGTCTTATGACAGTGGCTCCATATACGGATTATCCGGAAGAAAATAGAGTTTATTTTAAGAAAATGAAGCAATTAATGGTTGACATCAATTCTAAAAACATTGATAATGTATATATGGATAAGTTATCTATGGGTATGACCGGCGATTATGAAATTGCTATTGAAGAAGGTGCTACACATGTGCGTGTGGGAACCGGGATTTTTGGTCACCGTGTCTATGCATTGAAGGAATAAAGGAGATATTATTATGGGAAATTTTTTAGAACGTATTCTTAACAGGATGAATGTTACGGATGAAGATGATTTTGATGACTTTGATGATTACGATGCAGGAGTCCCTTCTCGAAAAGAGAAGAAGGCAGGACGTCTTACTGCAGAATCAGCTCCTGAGGAAACAATTATTGCTCCAAAGGAATCTTCCCGTGTGGTTGCTGCTCCGACAAAGACGGTGAAGCAACAGAAATCTTTTGATGAAGATAAATTTGAGAGTGATTATTCTGAAGTAAAGAGAGAGCGTACTGTTACCAGAAACGAAAGAGGGACGAATGCAAGTAACAGAGTAGTTCCGCTTCGTTCCTCATCCGCATCCAGAGTGCTGGAAGTCAGTATTATGAAGCCGACCCGGTTTGATGATTCTCAGGATATTTGTGATATGTTGGTAGACGAGCGTGCCACTGTTGTGAATTTAGAAGGAATTGATTTGGCGCTGGCACAGAGAATCATGGATTTTATTTCCGGTGCAGTCTATTCTTTAAACGGGAAAATTCATCAGATTTCTAATTTGATTTTCATTATATCTCCTGAAAATGTAGATATTTCCGGTGATTATTTGTCTTATGTAGAGCAAAATGGTTTTGAAGTTCCGACTTTAAATCAATAAGCAGGCTTTTATGGATGATTTGTTGTTAAAGAAAAGAATTGCCGAGCTGCAAAAACGCGCAGAATTTTCATATCGAATCGAATGCACGGATTTTCTTACATTAAGTGAAATAGAAACGGCCAAGACGGTTCTAAGCGGTTGTAATTATCTTTTTTTCGGTGGCATGGAGAATACAGAACGACAAATGCTCTGTATTGCTCATGAGGACATAGAGATTACCAATGAGACATTTCCTATCGCAGGTATAAGGGTAACTCCTAAAAGTGTAAAGTTTTCAGAGGATTTTTCACATCGCGATGTGTTGGGAAGTGTGTTAGGGTTGGGACTGCAAAGAGATGTTATTGGTGATATTTTTGTTAGTGAAAAAGAAGCGTTAATTCTGTGTACGGAGCAGATTTCAGATTATATATTGGATAATTTATCGAAAATACGGCATACCAATGTTGTCTGTAAGAAAATCTCAGCGGAAGAAACTTCGTTTAAGAAGGAGTTTAAGCTGGTTGAACGTACCGTGTCGGCAATTCGTATTGATACGATTTGTGCAGCCGCATTTGGGGTGTCCAGAAGCAGTGTGGCCACTGCAATTTCTGCCGGTAAAGTATTTATAAACGGTAGAGAAATCCTTTCTCCTTCATTCGGGGTTAAGGAAGAGGATGTTATCTCACTTCGAGGAGAAGGAAAGGCACGACTAAAGGAAATCGGCGGACTTACAAAGAAGGGACGCATTTGTGTTACATTAGAACGTTATCAATAATGAGAGGAAGGGAAAATACTTATGATTACACCGATTGAAATTCAGAACAAATCTTTTAAATCAGGCGGTTTGGGATACGACAAAAAAGATGTGGATCATTTTATGAAAGAGCTTCTTGAAAATTATGAGGTGCTTTATCGTGAAAAGATGGAAATGAATGACCGTATCAATGTATTAAACGATGGTCTTCAGTATTATAAAACGATTGAAAAAACATTACAGAAGGCATTGATTTTGGCAGAACGTACAGCGGAAGAAACAAAGTCCAATGCAATGAAAAATGCTCAGTTGATTGAGCAGGAAGCAATTTCTAAGGCAAATGTTATTTTGGCGGATGCCAGAAATGAATTGGAGAAAATCAGAAAGCAGACAACAGAACTGATTCGTCAGTATGATATGTACAAAGCAAGAATCAAGAGTCTTGCAAATGCTCAAATGGAATTGTTGGATAGCCAAAGTTTTTCGATTCAGCCGGAAAGTCTTTCTATGTTTGAAAATGTTCCGGATTCTGTGGATGTTCCGGTTAGTCATTATAAAGTACAAGAAGAAAAGCTTCCGAGCAATCCACTGGAGCCTATGTTGGCACAAGACATTGAGATTATTAATTTAGATGAGGATTAATCATTAGATATGAACGATGAACTGATAGTGAATAATATGGACGGAAATCCGTTGTATACGATTTATTTGGAAGAATCATTTAATGGATTGCCGGCATTATTGCATTCCATACAGGCAAGCACACGTAAGATTTGTCTTGTTACAGATTCAAATGTCGCACCATTATATGCAGGAGAAGTAAAAGGTCTTCTTGAAAGGGAAGGCTTTTTCTGCGTATCATTTTCCTTCCCGGCAGGAGAGGCCTCTAAGAATCTTGATACTGTTTCTGCTTTGTATGAATTTTTAATTCATCATTCCTTTGACCGTAATGATGTTTTGTTGGCATTGGGAGGAGGCGTTACAGGCGATTTAACCGGTTTTGCAGCTGCAACGTATTTACGCGGAATTCGATTTATTGGAATGCCGACCAGTCTGCTTTCTATGGTGGATTCCTCGATTGGAGGAAAGACCGGAGTGGATTATAAAGCATATAAGAACATGGTGGGGGCTTTTTATCAACCGACCGCGGTTTATATCAATATTTCTACCTTAGAGACGCTTCCGGAACGGGAATATTTGGCCGGTATGGGAGAAGTTGTAAAGCATGGTTGTATTTTGGATAAACAGTATTATCAATTTTTAGAGAAGAATGTAGACGGGATTCTTGCAAAAGAGATGCGTAGCGTAAAAGAAATGATATATCAAAGTCTATGTATCAAGCGTGGAGTAGTAGAACGAGATCCAAAGGAAAAAGGAGAACGTGCACTTCTTAATTTTGGACACACAATCGGTCATGCGATGGAAAAAATGAATCAGTTTCGCTTGTTACATGGAGAATGTGTATCAGCAGGAATGCTTGCTGCTGCGGAATTATCAGTAATAAAAGGAACATTGCATAGAGAAGATGCAGACAACTTGAAGCAATTGCTGGATCGCTATGGCATGTTAACATCTGTTTCTGATTTGAATAAAGAGGAATTTATAGCAGTCTGTCATAAAGATAAAAAAGCAGATGGATCCAAAATTAAATTTGTTCTTTTGAAAGAAATCGGAACAGCTTATATGGATACCGAAGTAACAGATGATGAACTTTGGACGGCATTTCAGACTATAGTAAAGTTATAGGGGGATATATGGAACGTAAATCTTATTGGCGGGATTGCCTGATACATGGACTGGTTTTAGTGGCGATTATTGTAGTTGATCAAATTACAAAGGCATGGGCAAGAGCTGTATTGACAAACGGCCCGGTCATAGTTTGGAAAGATGTTTTTTCTTTTCGATTAATCTATAATACAGGAGCATCCTTTGGCATTTTCGAAAATAAAACAATGGCACTTACTATAGTTTCCATCGTAGGAATGATTGCAATGGGTGTTCTTTATGCATGGCTTCCGAAAACCACCAGAATGCGTCCGATGCGTTTTATGCTGACCATTATTATCGCTGGTGGAATTGGGAATATTATTGACCGTATTTGGATGAAAAAGGTAACCGATATGCTTTCTTTTGATCTGATTAATTTTCCGGTGTTTAATGTGGCTGATATCGGTGTTACTATCGGCGCCATTGTTATGTGCGTTTTATGGATTTTCTATTATAAAGATGAGGATTTTGAAAAATGCAAGAAGTCAAATTCATAGCGGCTGAATCGGATGCCGGATTACGCTTGGATAAATGTATTGCGGTAAATTACCCGGAAGTATCCAGGTCTTATGTGCAAAAATTAATCGAAAGCGGTGGGGCGTGGATTAACGGCAATACCGGAAGGTGTAAGGATTTTGTCAAAGCAGGAGATGAGATAAAGGTATTAATTCCGGAACCAGAAGGCCTGGAAGTGGAAGCAGAAGATATTCCGCTGGATATTGTGTATGAAGATGATGATGTGATTTTAGTGAATAAGCCAAAGGGGCTGGTGGTTCATCCGGCAGCAGGCCATTATACGGGAACCCTCGTGAATGGGCTGCTTTATCACTGTAAGGGATCTTTGTCCGGAATTAACGGTATTTTACGTCCTGGAATCGTTCATCGTATCGATAAAGACACTACAGGAATAATTATTGCCTGCAAAAATGATACAGCACATCGTTCTCTTGCGGAACAGTTCAAAGAACACACCATAACAAGACGATACAATGCATTGGTATATGGTTCTTTTAAGGAACCGAAGGGACGAATTGAATCCTATATATGTAGGAATCCGGAAGAACGCATGAAAATGATGGTAAGCGACTCAAAAGGTAAGCATGCGGTAACAAACTATACTGTACTGGAACAGTTCGGCAATAAATATTCTCATATTGTATGTCAATTGGAAACCGGAAGAACCCATCAGATTAGAGTACATATGTCTCATATTGGACACCCATTGTTAGGCGATACGATTTACGGACCCAAAAAGGATCCGTTCCAGTTGACAGGCCAGACCTTACATGCCGGAGTCCTTGGCTTTGTACATCCGTCTACAGGAGAATACATGGAATTTTCTTCAGAAGTTCCGACATATTTTACTGAGTTAATGGCTAAATTTCGAAATCAGTTTTCATAAACCGTAAAATTGTTTAATCTTATAATTGGAGGGGATACTATGAAACGAAATGCAGTAAAAGAATTGATTGCATGGAAGGAAAAAGGAGAACGGACTCCTTTTTTGCTTATAGGAGCAAAAGGCGTAGGAAAAACCTATCTGGCCATTGAATTTGCCTCCGCATACTATCCACAATATTTATATGTGAATTTCGAATTGAATCAGTCCGCAAAAGATTTTTTTACAACTCATCTTTCTACCCGGGGAGCTTCTTTATCTGAAACCATTGCTTTATATTTTCAGATGGAAGAGTATTATTTATCCGATTTGGCAATTATTCTTGATGAAATTTCTTTTTGTCCGGCAGTATACGAATCATTAAAGATACCGAATGATTTATCGGTCATTGCTATCTCGGGCGCACTTCAGGAAAGCGAAGAACAGACTTTTATCAATGGCATTCAAGTGTTATCTTTGTTTCCGTTAGGATTTGACGAATTTTTGTCAGCACTTGGAAACGACTGGTATATAGATATTATTCAAGGTCATTTTCAAAATTTAAAACCTGTCCCGGATATTGTACATCAGGAATTATTGGCATTGTTTGAGGAGTATCTTGTTGTAGGCGGAATGCCGGCAGCAATTAACGAATATACCATTTCAAAGTCCATTCACAACATTAGTGAAATACATACGATGTTGACAAACAGAATTCGTTCTGTTGTTTCTTCACTTTGTAATGAACAGGACGCCGGAAGAGCAGGACAAATCCTAACTGTCATGCCGGAACAATTAAAAAAAGAAAATAAAAAGTTTCGATTTAATTTGATTCGAAAAGGTGTCACATATTCCCTATACAAAAACAGCATTTCACTTTTAGATAAAAATGGATTTGTGCTTCGGCTAAACGAAAAAAATAAAGAGAGCAGTTTTAAGTTATATATGCCGGATGTCGGTATGCTTTACTCTGCATTTTTAGGTATGGATAGTAGTGAGACCAGAAAAGCATTATTGGAAAATTATGTTATGCAGACGTTAGTCGCAAATAACTTGAAAGACATATTCTTTTGGGAATCGGATGCCCAGGCAAAAGTAGATTTCATCATAAAGAACGAGGGGAAGGAGACACCGGTAGAACTTAGAACATCAACGACAGGGAAGGGTAAGAGTGTTGCATCTTATTTTGCTTCTCAAGCAGAAAAAGGCGGACAGACAGAAGGGCAATATTATCGTTTTGGGTTTGAAAATTTCTATTCTACAAGTGTCTTAAAAAGTATTCCGTATTATGCGATTTTTTGTATCAAATAGATTGTTCTGTCTTTTTTGACATTTTCTGCATTTTTGCGCTTGCTTTTTTGATTCTAATGTGGTAGTATAAAAATACACCGTCGCTTAACGTGATTGTTAAGGGCATCTTGTGGAATAGATTTGTTTGACACAAGAGTAGAATCAGGTGCAAAGGGGTTGAAATGTATGGGTGATATTCGTTTACATGAAGGTGAATTAAATATCATGGAATTACTTTGGTCCAATAAGGTGTTGGCAGCAAAGGATATTGCAAAAATCATAAAAGAATATGTAGGTTGGGAGAAGAACACTACATATACCGTTATTAATCGCCTGGTTGAAAAAGGTGCTGTAAAAAGAGAAGACCCTGGTTTTATATGTCGTGCACTAATCTCAAAAAGAACAGTGCAAAACATTGAAACCAAGGCTCTGTTAGATAAAGTATACAATGGTTCATTGAACAATTTTTTGGTAGATTACCTGAAGAACCAGTTATTAACACCTACGGATATTATGGAGTTGGAACGTATTATCAATGATTATAAGGGTGAGAGATAATATTCGTATTCCGTTACATAAAATAGCATATTTATTTATTTTTTTCTCGTAGTGTAACTGCATTTTTTGCACTACGACGTCTTTCTTCCTCAATGTCTGCGTAGTGCTTGCGGGTAGTGTTTACATCTTTATGACCAAGGACATCGGCTACCAAATAAATGTCTCCGGTCTCCTTGTAAAGCTCCGTACCGTAAG
>JAZNBY010000171.1:0-3798 GCA_045587325.1 Lachnospiraceae bacterium
CCTCTCCGTTGTGTATTGTCTTTAAAGACTCCTCCAATAATTGGTCAAAACTCATTTCAGACATGATTTTCTGAACCTCCTTGATAATATTATTTGGGGTGGAAGCCCCCGCTGTAATACCTACGCAACGAAAAGATTTAATCTGACTTAAATCCAGGTCATCGAGTTTCTGTATATAGTAAGTATTTCCACATGCGTTCTTTGATATTTCATACAACTTTTTTGTGTTGGAACTTTGCTTCCCGCCGATCACAATCATCGCCTCCGACATAGCTGCCAATTGTGCCGCTTCCGTCTGCCGTTCCTTTGTCGCATTACATATCGTATTCAGAACAATTATATCATACCGCTTTTTTTCAAAAATTTCAACTAATTCTTGAAATTTCTTGTAATTAAATGTCGTTTGTGCCACCAGACACAGTTTCTCTTCTTGAGATACATTCAAATTTTCCAATTTTTCGGCTGAATCCACAACCAAAACCGGCCCCACAGCCCATCCTTTGATTCCGATTACTTCCGGGTGATTCTCATCTCCGGCGATAATAATTGTTCGTCCTGCACGGCTTTGCTCTTCTACAATTCCGTGTATTTTTTTCACAAAAGGACAGGTGGCATCCACGACAGAAAAACCATGCGCTTTCATTGCCTCCTGCTCCGCCCTTGTCACTCCGTGAGAACGTATTACTATTGTACCCTTTCCCACACTATTCCATTCATCCTCCGGGTATAAAATCCCCACGCCTTTATCCGCAAAGGACTTTATCACCTCTTCATTATGAATGATGGGACCATAAGTATATACTTTCCCGCCTTTTTGTACTTGTTGTTCCACCTGCTCCACTGCCCGCCTTACTCCAAAGCAAAAGCCGGCGGTTTTCGCAACCGTTACTTCCATTCTCTTACCCCGTCTGAATTTAGTTCTGTGCATCCATGCACATTTCATAAAGCTTTTCTACGTTTTCTTCGATGGTCATTCCGGAATTATCGAAATATACCGCATCTTCCGCCTGCGTAAGAGGCGCAAACTCACGATGGGAATCCCTGTAATCCCTTTCTTTGATGTTTTCTTCGATTTCGGCAAGGCTGCATACAATGCCTTTTGCTGTCTGCTCGTCATACCGGCGTTTTGCCCGTACCTCAACACTGGCCGTTAAAAACACCTTTACGTCCGCATTCGGCAGTACATAGGAACCGATGTCTCTTCCGTCCATAACTACATTTTCCTTTTCCGCCAGCTGACGCTGCAGCTCCACCATCTTTAATCGTACTTTTTTATTCACGGAGGATACACTGGTCATATGGCTGACCTCTTCCGTCCGGATCAAACCGTTTACGTTTTCTCCGTTTAATAAAACCACCTGCTCCCCGTCTTTGTGGGTTATAGTTACATCTGCAGTGTCACAGGCCGCTTCCATGGCCGGAAAATCCGTTTCCTCGATGCCGTTCCGGATAAAATGCAGTGCCATGGCACGGTACATCGCTCCTGTATCTACATAAATATATCCCAACTTCTTTGCCAATAGTTTCGCTACCGTGCTTTTTCCTGCACCGGCCGGTCCGTCAAGTGCTATACTGAAAAATCCCATTGTTTATCCTTCCTGTGCCGTTTGGCACCCTTTATATTATTCTGTCATAGCGGCACAACTGCCTGCCACATAGCCGGTGGACCATGCAATCTGAAGATTATAGCCTCCCGTTAATGCATCCACATCCAGTACCTCACCGGCAAAATAGAGGCCTTTTACCAGTTTGGATTCCATCGTAGACGGATTGACTTCCTTTACAGATACACCGCCCCGTGTAATCACCGCCTCGTTAAATCCACCCGTTTTGGTTACATGCAGTTTCATTCCTTTTAATAACTCCACTAAAGCGTTCCGCTCCTGCTTCGTTACGGAATTCACCTGCTTGTCTTCCGAAATGCCGCTCATTTCTATTATAACCCGAATCAGTCTCTGTGGCAATAATTTATCCAATGCATTTTTGAACTGTTTGTTTTTCGCCTCTTCAAAATCCCGCAAAATCCGACCATCCAGTTCTTCCTTTGACAAGGCCGGCTTTAAATCCAGTGACAATACGGTCTCCGTACCGGATAACTTATCCGTAACAGCAGCACTGGCGGAAAGCACCAAAGGTCCGCTGACTCCGTCTGCGGTAAACAACATTTCACCAAAGTCATTATAAAGCTCTTTCTTTCCCTGCAGTACCTTAAGACGCACATTTTTTAAAGAAAGACCCTCCAGCTCCTTTGCAAATGGTTCCGCAATTTTAAGTGCCACCAAAGACGGATAACAATCTTTAATGGTATGACCACACAACTTGGCAAAGGTATAACCATCTCCGGTGGAGCCGGTAGACGTATAAGAAATGCCTCCGGTAGCCACAATGCAGGCATCGCATGACAAAACTTCACCGTCTTGTAACATGACACCGGTAATCCTGTCGCTTTCCACACAAAGCTTATTTACCGTAGCATGATACCGCACCTTTACACCGACCTGTCGTAACCTTTCCGCAAGTCCCGCAATCACGTCGGAGGACTTATCCGACACAGGGAACACTCTATCCCCACGCTCAATCTTTAATGGTACACCACAATCTTCAAAAAACGCCATGGTATCTTCATTGGTAAACGTATAAAAGGCACTGTATAAAAAACGGCTGTTGGTCACAACGTTTTTAAACAGCGCTTCTGTCTCACAGGCATTGGTTACATTACATCTTCCTTTTCCCGTAATATATATCTTTTTCCCGAGTTTTTCGTTCTTCTCGAGCAAAACAACCTTTGCTCCCTGTTCCGCAGCAACCACTGCCGCCATCATCCCCGCGGCACCACCGCCAACCACAATTACATTCTTCATATACTCTCCTTTTCATCGCTTCAAAGAAACAGGCTGCCACATCTGTGACAGCCCGACTTTTATCGACGCATATAAATTTCATCCGGTGCAAATTCAAAATGTCCGGACGAATACATTCCACCGTCTACGGTAAAACTGATTCCTTTACATCCCGGTACATTATCCAAAAGACTCTGACCGAATGCATCCAAAATCAACCCTTCGATGCTTGCCCCTACCTGACTAACCGGCGGTGCAGAAGCATTAAAATCAACCGTTACAACATTATTCTCATAAGAAACCTCATTTACCTTAACGTAAATCAAACTTCCTTCCAATGCACCTACAACAGCCTCCGTAACAATCTGTTCCGTAATCGTCTCTTCACTGACCAGTGCTGTCACGGCCGTCAGTTCCGTCAAATCCCCGCTAATGGTATAGATCGGCAATTCCGTTGTCTTGGACGGAGCCACTGTTAAAGGATCATCGATATTCGGTGTCAATGTTATCGGCGAATCCGGCGCATTAGTAGCAGACGGTGTCTTCTTTTCGGAAGTGTCACCGCACCCGGCCATACCTGCAAGGATAAGAAGACTGCAAATAATAATCCCAATCCTGTTCCGCATAAGGGCTCCTTTCTTTTCTCTCCCACAAAGCTCCCCTTATTACCCTCGCCAATACCTTAACAGTGAAGTATGTCATTTTCATGGTAAAACCATTAACGAAATTTTAAATAATTGTATTATTTTGTATCCTTTATTACTTTTTTGTTTTTCCAGAGATACTCAAACAGAGAAATCAAGGTAAGTGCCAATGCCAGCCACATGAAGATATCTTCCAGAATACGCATCCATGAAAACGGCAACCGGACAATCAGCATAATACATATAATCATCTGTACGATGGTCTTAAACTTGCCCCAATAGCTTGCGGCAATTACTACACCACTGTCTGCCGC
>JAZNBY010000172.1:0-11852 GCA_045587325.1 Lachnospiraceae bacterium
CATCCGCATAAAGAAACAGCTTTTCTGTAACGAAAGCGACTATCAGCGTATCGACATTTTTGACAGTGAAGAATTCGGCCGTATTCTTTCTCTGGATGGTAATATCATGCTGACGGAACGAGATGCTTTCATCTATAACGAAATGATTGTCCACGTTCCCATGGCTGTCCATCCATCCATCGAAAAGGTTCTGGTCATCGGTGCAGGGGACGGCGGCGTTGTCAAGGAACTGACCCGCTATGAACGCTTAAAACACATCGATCTGGTAGAAATGGATCCTATGGTGGTGGAAGCCTGCCGACAATACCTGCCGGGCAACACCTGTCAGTTGGATGACCGCCGGGTTTGTATCCATTACGAAAACGCACTGAAGTTTATCCGCTACTGCGAAAACGAATACGACCTGATTATTGTAGACTCCAACGACCCTTACGGCCCGTCGGAAGGCCTGTTTACCAAAGAGTTTTACGGCAACTGCTACAAAGCCCTTAGAGAAGACGGCATCATGGTAAATCAGCAAGGCAGCCCGTTCTACAAACAGGATGCAGAGGCCATGCAACGCAGTCACCAACGCATTGTAGCTACCTTCCCTATCAGCAGGGTTTATCAGGCTCACATCCCGACTTATGCAGCAGGGTATTGGCTCTTCGGCTTTGCCAGCAAAAAGTACCATCCACTTGATGACTTAAATGCGGAAGGCTGGAACAAACAACAGCTTCGCACCAAATATTACACTACAAACCTTCACAAAGGAGCCTTTTATCTCCCGGCATTCCTAGAAGAAATGTTAGAAGCAGTGGAAAGTTAATGAAAAGGAGAACAACCATGAAACCAAATATTGAAACCTTTATCGGCTGTTATGCCAACTATGAAGAGGCAGACCTTGTCCTGTTTGGTGCTCCTTTTGACAGCACCACCAGCTACCGTCCCGGCACCAGGTACGGCTCCTCTGCCATTCGGCATGAAAGCTTCGGTCTGGAAACCTACAGTCCATATCAGGATGAAGACTTGACCGACTATACCATATTTGATGCAGGAGATCTGGAACTGTGCTTCGGTTCTGCAGAGGCAGCTCTGGCCGATATCGAAGCTACGGCACGGGAAATCCTTGCCGATGAAAAGCTTCCCTTGCTCCTTGGCGGCGAACACTTGGTAACACTGGGGGCGGTCCGTGCCGTATTTG
The DNA here is from genome assembly GCA_045587325.1 of Lachnospiraceae bacterium. Classification (GTDB taxonomy): domain Bacteria; phylum Bacillota; class Clostridia; order Lachnospirales; family Lachnospiraceae; genus SIG307. Next base: position 1,184 of record JAZNBY010000172.1, read on the forward strand.
AAAAATACCCGGACCTTCACATTGTCCACTTTGATGCCCATACGGACCTGCGGGATGATTATCTGGGAGCCAAATTAAGCCATGCCTGTGTGATTCGCCGTTGCCATGATTTCATGGGAGACGGACGCATTCATCAATTCTGCATCCGCAGCGGAGAGCGGGAAGAATTCCGCTTTGCCAAAGAGCACACCGACCTGCACAAATTCAATTTTGACGGACTAAAAGAAACCATGGCCGCCATCGGCAATGCCCCGGTTTACTTTACCATTGATTTGGACTGCCTGGATCCATCGGCGTTCCCGGGCACCGGTACCCCGGAAGCGGGCGGCGTAACCTTCACAGAGCTCCTTGCTGCCATCGAAACCGTCAGTGCGGCAAACATCGTAGGTGCGGATGTCAACGAACTAAGCCCTATGTTGGATGCCAGCGGAGCCAGCACCGCATTGGCTTGTAAGGTAGTGCGGGAACTGATGTTAGCAATCCTGAAAAATAAAGTAAGCAAATAAAACAGAAAAGAGAGGAAATCACATGAGCAGAGTTTTAATCATCGGCTGCGGCGGCGTAGCCTCCGTAGCAATTCAGAAATGTTGTCAGGTAAGCGAAATATTTACTGAAATCTGTATCGCCAGCAGAACCAAATCCAAGTGTGACGCTCTGGCAGAAAAATTAAAGGACAAGACTACCACCAAAATCACCACCGCTCAGGTAGATGCGGACAAGACCGAGGAAGTCATTGCCCTTATTAACTCCTACAAGCCGGAGCTGGTCATGAACATCGCCCTGCCGTATCAGGACCTGGCCATTATGGATGCCTGCCTTGCCTGCGGTGTCAACTACATGGACACCGCCAACTACGAACCGGAAAACACCGACGACCGCTGGTGGCGTGAAATCTACGAAAAGCGGTGTAAGGAACAAGGCTTCTCCGCCTACTTTGATTATTCCTGGCAGTGGGCTTATCAGGAAAAATTCAAGGAAGCGGGACTTACCGCCCTGCTTGGTTCCGGCTTTGACCCGGGTGTTACCCAGGCCTATTGCGCCTATGCTTTGAAGCATGAATTTGACGAGATCGACACGATCGACATCTTGGACTGCAACGGCGGCGACCACGGCTACCCGTTTGCCACCAACTTTAACCCGGAAATCAATCTTCGTGAAGTATCCGCCCCGGGCAGCTACTGGGAAAACGGCAAGTGGATTGAGATTCCGGCCATGAGCATCAAAAGAGAATATGATTTTGCAGAAGTAGGTCAGAAGGATATGTACCTTCTGCACCATGAGGAAATCGAATCCCTGGCAAAAAACATCCCGGGGGTAAAGCGCATCCGTTTCTTCATGACCTTCGGCCAGAGCTACCTGACTCATATGAAATGTCTGGAAAACGTAGGAATGCTTTCCACCACGCCGATTGTGTACGAAGGAAAAGAAATTGTTCCGATTCAGTTTTTAAAAGCTCTGCTTCCGGACCCGGCTACTTTAGGCCCGCGCACCAAGGGAAAAACCAACATTGGCTGTATCTTTACCGGCAAAAAGGATGGTAAGGAAAAGACCTATTACATCTACAACGTTTGCGACCATGAGGAATGCTACAAGGAAGTAGAATCCCAGGCCATTTCCTACACCACCGGCGTTCCGGCCATGTGCGGAGCCCTTATGCTTCTCACCGGCAAATGGAACAAGCCTGGGGTATACACCGTGGAAGAATTCGATCCGGATCCGTACATCGAAGCCTTGGACAAATATGGTCTTCCGCATCAGGAAAGCCATGCACCGGTACTGGTAGACTAAAACTCTCACTACGAAAAGAGGCCGATTCCCTCCGAATCCCCAAAACTTCGGAACCGGTATCTGCCCGGAAAGGATTCGCTTTGAATCAATCATCCATACAACACCGCTTGCTGTCTTCGGGTTTACCTACCCCCTGCTACATCATCGACGAGGCAAAGCTGATTGCAAACGGACAGATATTAAAAGAAATTCAAGACGACACTGGCTGTAAAATACTGTTGGCCCAAAAAGCCTTTTCAAATTACAATTTGTACCCGGTTCTGGCTCCTTACCTTGCGGGAACCGAAGCCAGCGGGCTTTACGAAGCCCGTCTCGGTGCAGAAGAAATGCCCGGCAAGGAGTGTCATGTCTTCTGCGCTGCTTACCGGGAGGAAGACTTTGAGGAGCTTCTCCTCTATACCGACCACATCGTATTTAACAGCCCGGCACAATTAAAAAAGTTCGGCGTCCGTGCTAAAAATGCCGGCAAAGAAATCGGTCTTCGTATCAATCCTGAGTGTTCCACTCAAGAGGGCCATGCCATTTATGACCCTTGTGCTCCCGGCAGCCGTCTGGGTACTACTTTGGCACAATGGCAGCAGGAAATGACACCAGAATACATCGCACTCCTTGACGGACTGCACTTTCATACCTTGTGCGAGCAGGACTCCGATGCCTTGGAGCAGACTTTGAAAGCCGTAGAAGAAAAATTCGATTTTCTGCTGAAAAAAATGAAATGGCTGAACATGGGCGGCGGACATCACATTACAAGACCGGATTATGACATAGAACGATTGAAGAACTGCATCTGTCGGATGCGGGATACTTATAATTTGGAGATATATCTGGAACCGGGGGAAGCCGTAGCATTAGATGCCGGGTATCTCCTGACCCGGGTTCTCGATGTGGTAACAAATGGTGACACCACCATTGCCATCCACGACATGTCCCCGGCCTGTCATACCCCGGACGTCATCGAGATGCCGTACCGCCCACCGCTTTTTTCCTCCGGAGAAGCCGGAGAAAAGTCTCACACCTATCGTTTGGCAGGCCCTACCTGTCTTGCAGGCGATGTCGTTGGGGATTACAGCTTTGATGTGCCACTTTTCGAAGGAAGCCTTCTCTTATATGAAGACATGGCCATCTACTCCACATGCAAAAATAACACCTTTAACGGTATGCCTCTCCCGGACATTTTGGAAGCAAAAAAAGACGGCACATACCGTCTTCTGGCTCGTTTCGGATATGAGGATTTTAAATATAGGTTGGGTAGAAAGTAGTAATAGAACGTGAAAATCGCCGTGAACGGAATGAAACCTGTCCACGGCGGTTTTTGTTGTATTTACTCTATGCTTATTCTCCCATGGCTTTCTTATAAAGCGGCAGAATCGACTCCTCCGTCTCTTCTAATTCATCTGCAATCTGTGCCAGAGACTTGCCTTTCGCAATTTTCTTCTCCACAAGCGTAAACAGTGCTTTCTGCTCTCCTTGTATTACTCCTTCAGCCCTTCCTTCTACCCTTCCTTCAGCCCTTCCTTCTGCCCTTCCTTCTGCCAATCCTTTTGCTCTTCCCTCTGCCAATCCTTTTGCTCTTCCCTCTGCTAGTCCCTGTTGCCTCCCTGCTTCCAGTTTCCCTCCAAAGTGATATTCCAGAATTTCATCTAATGCATCACACATATCATTCACCTGAAACCTTTCCTTGTTTGCATTTACAATAACCTGCATCACCGAGCGATACAGTCTGTCCTTCTGCTTCTCTTTGTACGCCCACAATAAACTTTCTACTTTTGCTTTCTCTTTCAAATCATTTGTCAAGCTTCGCAGCCATAAATTATTCTTCTCCGATAACTGTTTCTGCACAATTATCTGTATTCGGAACAACACATCGGATACATAATATATGCCTTGCTCCACCTCATAAATCTGACATTGTCGCTTTGTTTCCAAATGCCGAATCATCTCTCGGGGGTAATGATTACAAACAAAGGATAAGGTCATTTCCTCGGCTTTAATCTCATTTACTTTCCCGGTATCTGATTTGTAAAAGCAGGATGCCATTGCAACACACTTTTCTTTTCTTCTACCATGTAACCTCCTTTGTAATATCCAGGAGTTTACATTCATCAGAAAACTCCTGCCATCAATAAGTGAAATATCAAGCATGAATTTTCCAACGATACAGACCTACCATGAACAGTAGCCTCTGTCAAGAATATGTGCGAATGTAGAGTGGATTATTTACCACAGAAAAAAGAAAATATGCTTTGATTAGAGCATAGCATGAATCCAATGAAAAATCAAGGTCCAATGTATATAAATCTTAGTCTTCTCCTTTTAACTCCACTGCAATATACTCGTGTTGCAGGCACGGAAGTATCTTCTTCAGCAAATCCTCTGTCGCAAAACGGATACTGGACGTATTCTTGCACGGATGACAGCCGAAATACTGTTCCGCAAGCAAATCCTTATCAATTAAAAGCTGCACCTTACCCTCGGTGTCCTTAATAAGTCCCAACACACTGGCAGACCCCGGAAGCACCCCCAGTAGCTCCTCCATGGCTTCTCCCGAAGCAAAGGAAAGCCTTGCGGAATTAATCTGTGCCGATAACTCCTTTGTCTTAAACACCTTATCTCCCGGCATAAGCAGCAAATAATAATCCGTCTTCTGTCGGTTGCAAAGCACCAGGTTCTTACACATGTTCACACCCAGTACTTTATCAATTTCCACACAATCCTCCATGGTCAGTGCCGGCTCGTGGTCTACATAAGTATAGGAAATATTTAAGTCTTCTAATAAGGAAAAGGAACGTTGCTCCATTTCCGTACGGGAAGATAGGTTAGCTGGGGTAGTGGTGTAAAGTGTCATGGGGGCCTCCTTCTTTATACTTACATATTTTGAAACTTTTTGTTTCTCACGGCTATATATAGCATAACACAGAGTATTCATTTTTGCTATTAAGAATTTTCTATCCATATAAATAAAAACAGTCCCTGCAAGACTTAGTCTTACAGGGACTGTAAACTTGTTCGGTTCTATTCAGTTCAGATTACTTTAAAACAACCTTCACAGTATAGGTACCAGAAACTTTGGAACCTTCCAATGCATTAATAATCTGAATACCAATCTTTGCAATTGTCGGAGAAGTCCAACTTGCGATAAGACTAGTAGAATGCTGGAATGTTCCGCTCTTCGGGTTGCCCTCGGCCGGCTGACCGATATTACCGATTACCTGTCCCCAGGTTCCGCTTCCCCAGTCAGAACTCTGTATGTATACCTGAGCCTGCGGTGCATAACCTGCAATATCCTCAGAAGCAGCAGTTGCATCCGTTAAAGTCACCTCAACCTCAAAGTAATCTACCATCTCTAAGATTCCTTCAAGAGTGGTAAACTTATTTGCAATGGTCTCATCTGCCTTTAACTCATCCGGCAACTTGTTCTTAAAGTTGTCACTATCTAAATATAAATCCGGCAAACTTGCATTAATGTTGCCTTTACCATCATTCAGTACATCTACATTTGTAAATGCAACATCTGTTGCAATATAGAACTCGGTAATCTTTTCTTCTTCGGAACCTTCCGCTAAATTAAAGGTTACACTCTCAACGGTAATTACCTGCGGTGCATCTGCTGTTGCATTACTGTCATTGGACATGAAGACGAAGTACTTAACTGCAGAGCCATCAGCTGCAATCGTAGGATTGTCGTAGCCAACTATAGCTGCATTTCCAGTATATGTTTCATACTCTTCCTGTGTCTGCAACTTAAGTGCATAGGAACTTCCTACCAAACCGTTAAAGGTAATGGACTCTAACTTCGTCACATCAATGTCTGCCGGAATTGCGAAGAATACCTGCTTATGTACAGCCGGGAAGGACATAGTAATTGCACCAGTAGATGCATCTACATTTGATGTCGCATCCCAAATCATAGTTTGCGTCAATTCATTGAAAGTATAGGTAGTCTTTACACCTTCTTCCTCTGCCTTCTTCGGAACGAAAGCTACTCTGTATACGATAGCTTCACATGCTCCGTCGTTAGACATAAGAGCAAATGCAGTTATTGCAGATTCCTGATTCTCAACATCAGCAAGATTTACTTCAATATCCGTAGTCTTAGTTGCGGACTTTCCGTACCAAGCTTTCGTTTCCGTCTCACCGTCATAGGTCTTAAATGCAACTGCACCGGTTGCGGAAGATAGTGTAATAATCATCTTCTCATAATCAGCTACATTGATAGCTTCCGGTAATGTGAAGTTGGTCTGCTGGTACTGCCCTGTATAGGAAAGTGCCAAACCACCGATATCCGTCAATTCTGCATCCGGAACAAGGGTAGCCATATCATATACCAGATAATCCTCCGACAACTCACCCGGTGCCTTCGGCGGCTCTGCCTGAAGCTCGTAGTCCGTACCTGCCACTACAAAGGTAAATCCGTTGATTACTGCATTACAATTACCGGAACCTGCATTTGACTGCATGATACCAATGTTGGTTACTTCAAATCCCGGTACATCGGATAAATCAATGATACAATCGCCATCCTTATTGCTGGCTTCCTTAATATTCTTACCACCAGCAAATACTTTAAAGGTAATTGTTCCTACACAATCTGCAAAATCTACTACAATTCTGTCGTAGTCATCAGAGAACATTCCCTCCGGTAACTTATACTGTACTTCCTGATACTGTTTCTCATAGGAAATATGGAGAGCACCATCTTTTACAACCGGAGTACATCCATACATATTACTAATGGTCATTTCACTGAAATCATAGGTTACATTCTCAGTCGGCTTCGGTCTTGCCGGCGGCTCGGTCCACTCGGTGTAACGATCTACCTTAATATCATCTACTGCCAACTCAAGGGTCACACCACCCTGACCGTTTGCCGGAGCAATCAAGATAACACGGCTGGCGCCCGCTGCTACAGGAATCTTATCGGAAGTAATCGTCGTCCAACTATTTTCACTAAGGGTAACCTGCTTACCAAGATTCGGCCAAGCCGGATTCTCTGTTACACGCACTGCAGTTTCAGCGCCACCCAGCTTCTTAGCCTTTAAGGTAATTACGAAGTTTGCACTGGAACCGTTATCTCTGTTGTTTAATTCGATTGCAAAACCTTCATAACCATTATCTGTCTTAGCAATACCATAACCGCCTTCTGCATCATATGCATATTCAGCCCAGTTCATACTCGGTCCATCAATCAGAACACCCTCTACCAAGGTTTCATCAGAGAAATCCTCAGACCAAGAATCATATAACGGAATGGTGTACGGTATGTAGGTATTCTCACCTTCTACCTTTGTTCCATAAGTGGAAACATAAGCACCCTTACCCTGCAAGTCTGCCTCACCAAGGCTACCAACACCGGTAATCTTTACATCATCGGAAGTTACGGTTGCAAAGGTTACGTTTGCATTACCGGACAACTGGATGTTTGCGCCCTTACCTGCAACGGTCAACTCTTCTGCTACATTTAAAAGAGTTACGTTAGCAGCAGTTGCCTCTTCGGTAACTTCAACTGCACCCATCATAGCGTTTAAAGCTACATTTGCATTGCCTGCTACTTCTGTATTCATTACGATAGCATTCTTACCGGTAACGGTGAAGTAGTTGTTTGCGTTAGACTCATCTACCTTCAGGTTCTTGATGCGGGAGTCCACTCCCTTTAAGGTTACGGAACTGAATCCATCGCCACCCTTATAGGAAACGTTTCCTTCATAATTGGAAAGGGTAACATTTACTCTGTTCTGGGTTGCGCTTGCTTCCAGTGCAACCTCACCTACTTCACCTGCACCAAGGTCTAACTTAACGTTGGTACGGGTTACCAGCTCGTCAACCTTCGCATCATCCATTGTTACGATGGTCGGAGCAACACTTAATGCATAGTTGTCTTTTTCAAGACTCTTCTGATACATCTCAATGGCTGCGTCCTGGGTCTCCGGGTCCTTTAATAACGGAAGTAAGTCAAACAGGGAAAGCTTCTCTAACTGCGGTTCCTGTACCGTAAGCTTTTCTGCATCTACTTCCCAGAGCTGAACATTGGCCTTATTGCCACCTTCTACCACAAGCTCACCAACGGTTACCTGGTCGAAGTAAATGTCCTTTGCTGCTGCTTCCTTAGATACGAAAACGCGGTCATAAGTACCACCGGAAATAACGATTTCGCCATCATCGTCTACCATATCTGCTGTGATATGTAATACCTTCTCCGCTTTGGTCGGAGCCGGGCTGATTAATAAAACATCTTCTTCTGCACTTGCTACGGCCGGAGCCCCGAGTCCGGCTACCATCATCACTGCCAGACTGCATGCAAGAGCACGAATTCCAAATTTTTTCATATTTTTCTCTCCTTTACATTACTTCTTCGGAACTAATGTAATGCTTTCAATCGTTGCGTCACATGCACCGTTTATAGCCATAATACCGAACTTGTATACCTTCTGGGAAAGAGCGTCGGCACCCATGCTTTCGTTCTCGCCGTAACCCATCTTGGAATAATCAAGTTCAATATCCTTCATAGTTGCTGCAGACTTGTTCCACCAGAATCCGATTTGATTGCCGGCTGCATCCAAAAGCTTAATGCCGAGAGCATCGGTAGAGGACATCTTGATTACCATACCGGAGAAATCACCAAGAGTCTGCGGCTGCGGTAATGTTACCTGGAACTCTGCGTACTGCTGATCATATGCAACCTTCTTAGCATCGCCTTCTGCGGTAGCTGTAAACTGCCATCCGCCTTCTGCCAAATCTGCCATCTTGAACACAAGTGCTCCGTCTGCAGATGTCGGCGGCTCGTAAATGAGCTTGCTTCCTGCGGAAACTTCCTTAATTACAACCTTATCTACCATAATGTCAATTAAATTAACTGCTTCCAAATAGAAGACAAGGTTCGTGGTGTCATTATCTACCGTAAACTGTCCGGTAAGCTCTGTCCATTCGCCCTTCTTGGTAGTAACTTCGCCTACACCGAACCATGAGTTGGCATTCTTCTCGGTGGTAGCCTTAATTACTTCACCATCTGCTGCATTCTGTCTTACCCATACGGATACACTGTAGGTACCGCCAAGCTTAAGCATGCTGTTCATATTCAATGCCGGGCCATGCCAGTTCTGGGTTCTGCCGCTTACCTCAAGGAACTGCTTACCATCCGGAGATGTTACGGAAGTCTTTACGGCAAGAGTCTCACCGCCACGGGAAATCCAGTCGCCTACGCCCTTTTCAAAGCTTTCTTCTAAAACAGCATCCTTCTTCGGTGCCGTGGTCGGCTTCGGCTTGGAGGTCGGCTTCGGTGCGGTCGTCGGCTTCGGAGCCGGCGTGATTCCCGGTACCGGAGTCGGAGCCGGAGCACCGTATACCTCTATTTCAACGGAATCGCTTCTTCCGCTCATGGTGGTTGCTGTAATGGTTACAACACCATCCTTTAAGCCCTTTACCACACCGTTTTCATCAACAGTTGCAATAGACGTATCACTGGAAGACCAGGTGGTAACGTCATTGGAGGTCTTCGGAACAAGGGTACGATTCAAGTCATAGGTCTTACCATACATTAAATCGTTAATCTTGTTGCTAATGGTAATCTTAACCGCCGGCTTGCGAACGCTTACCTTTGCGGTCAACTTCTGTGTCTTTCCGTTCTCGGTTACGTTACAGGTAATGGTTACATCACCCTTCTTAATACCCGTAACAACACCATCTGCATCAACGGATGCTACCTTATCATCACTGCTCTTCCAAGTGATGACAGCGTCTTCCGATGCGCCTGTTACATCGAAGTCAAACGTACGCTGTGTCAAAATGTTACGACTTGTCTTATTCAGCTTTGCCTCCCCGGCTGCATAAGAGCTTCCTGCATTGGTAAACAGGGTCGTAATACCAAGCGCGAGCACTAATGCTCCTGCAAGGCTTGCTTTTACTACTCTTTTACTGCTTTTCATTGCTTCTCCTTTCCTTTGGCAGCCTCTGAACTGCCACGCACTATACTGCGCTTTTCCTCCGAATCTTCCTATTAAGTCTAAAGTCCTAGCGCCGCTACTTCCATTTTAGTAGTTTTTGTATATTTTGTCAATAGTTCCCTATTAATTCGGGTTCTAATTTGGTACATTTTCATAAATCTATTTTCCCCCCTATAAAATTCGGTTTTCCTACCCTTGACATTTACAAAAGGCCACGATATAATTATCGTGGTGTACGTTTGGTAATTATATATTTTTTATAAATTACTTCTATATTATTTCAAATCAGGAGGATTTCACATGGCAACAAAGGCTTATTACAAGCACGAAGAAATCGGTGCCGGAAAAGTTGGTTTTTCCAGAACCCGTTCCATCATCGAAGCCGCTTTTTACGGCAACAATGTAGTTAAGGTTAACACCTTAAAGGAAGCTTATGAACTTGCAAAGAACTCTCCGGGAACCATCGTTACCGATATGCCGATTTACAGAGGCGAGGAGTTCGGTCTCGAGAAGGACGCAAAGGTTCTTTTATTCAACGACGGTGCTGTTACCGGTCGTTACGCTGCTGCACGTCGTATTAAGGGCGAGCCGGGCGTAGATGATACCAAGCTCGATAAGGTTGTTATGGATGCTGTTTATGAGACCCGTTGGAAGACCATGTACCACGCAGAGTGCTACGTAGGTCTTGATCCGGAGTTCATGGTAAAGGCTCACCTCTTAATTCCGGAAGGTGAAGAAAACGTGTTATTCAACTGGATGATTAACTTCCAGTATATGTCTGATGAGTATGTAAAGATGTACAAGAACTCCAAGCTTGTTGGTGACGGCAAGGAAGCTGATATCTACATCTTCTCTGACCCGCAGTGGGTACCGGGCAATCGTCCGGACGTTGATTACAGCTGCTTAAGCGATCCGCTTACGCTCTGCTACTTCGACACCAATGA
>JAZNBY010000173.1:0-3606 GCA_045587325.1 Lachnospiraceae bacterium
TGGTTGTATGGGAATGGGTAAGGGAACCTTTGGGGGAACATGGAGTGATTCCGTGACAAAGTTTGACGCTGTATTTCCGGAGGAGGCCGGTGGTATGGCAAGTGAACTTCTTCCGGCGAATTTATACAATCAGATGGATATCTTTACCGCCTTTGGCTGGATTTTGCTATTGCTTTTTTGCTATTTGTTGCTGCTTTCCATGATATTGTGCCTGACGAAGCTGATGGGGCTACGGAGAACAGGTCTGCTTACGGCTGTGAGTGTCATTGCGTTGGGTGTCATTACCTGTGCCCTGAAGGCTCCGGTTATGTGGTATTTTCCTATGGCAAATACCATTGTATGGATGCATTATAAGGAATTATTGCGGGAACCGGTCACGCCGGTGTCGGATTCCTTTGTTTATTTTACAGTGATTCTTGTTGTGCTTTTTAGCGGGGCAATCATTGCATCCCGGAAGATGCAGTTCATCAGTACGGAACAGGAGGAAGGAGAATGATTCAGGTAAAGGACGCATGTCTTACAATAAAAAAGAACGAGATATTAAAGCATGTGGAGGTCTCTTTTGAACGGGGAAAAATCCATGGTCTGATCGGCAGAAACGGAAGCGGAAAAACCATGCTTATGAAGTGTATCTGCGGGTTTGTGAAGCCCACAGAAGGTGATATTATTGTAAATGGGAAACGAATCGGAAAGGATTGTGATTTTCCGGAGTCGGTGGGAATTATTATTGAGACACCGGGTTTTATCCCGTATTACTCCGGTTATAAGAACCTGAAGCTTCTTGCGGATCTTCGGAAAAAGATTACGGGAGAACAGGTAAAAGAGGCTATGCGTCAGGTGGGACTGGATCCGGAGTTAAAGCGTCATGTGAGGAAGTATTCCCTCGGTATGCGGCAGCGGTTGGGCCTTGCCCAGGCCATTATGGAAAATCCGGAGCTTCTTATCCTGGATGAGCCCATGAACGGCTTGGACAAGGAAGGCGTGGAGGATATGCGTCGGTATCTGCTGGCGTTAAAGGCAGAAGGGAAGACGGTGTTGATTGCGTCCCATTCCACGGAGGATATTGAGGTGTTGTGTGATACGGTATGGGAGATGGACAAGGGAATGTTGACAAAGAAAGGGGAGAAGTAAGAAAGCGGTTTCTTTCGAAAATCTTTCGTTTTTTCCGATGCTTTTCTTAAGAAGTCTATGGTATCCTAGAGAAAACTGTCGTATAATGTAGGTAAAGTATAGGGAAGCTCGGAGGGATTTCATGTACAACATATTAGTGGTCGAGGACGACCGTGAAATAAGAGACGGGATCGAGATTTTTTTGAAAAGTCAGGGATACCGGGTATTTAAGGCCGAGGACGGAGTCCGCGGTCTTGAACTGATGGAAGAAAACGAAATTCATCTTGCGATTGTGGATATTATGATGCCACGGATGGACGGAATCACTATGACGATGCGTTTGCGTGAGACCTACGATTTTCCGGTGATTATGCTATCTGCAAAATCCGAGGAAACCGATAAGGTGATGGGCCTTAATATCGGGGCGGATGATTATGTGACAAAGCCTTTTACACCGTTAGAGCTGATGGCCCGGGTGAATTCCCATTTGCGGCGTTACATAAAGTTCGGCTCTCCGCGACCGGAACAGGGAAGCCGTCGCTATGTGGAAGGCGGATTGGAGCTGGATGAGGATAAGGTTGAGGTTACGGTAGATGGCAATCCGGTAAAGCTGACACCCATGGAGTTTAAGATTCTGGCACTTCTCATCAAGCATCCCGGTCAGGTGTTTTCTGCCGAAGAGATTTATGAGAAGGTGTGGAACGAGAGAGCGGTGAATACGGATACGGTAATGGTACATGTAAGAAACTTACGGGAAAAGATAGAAACAGACCCGAAAAATCCAAATTATGTAAAGGTGGTGTGGGGCATTGGTTACAAACTCGAAAAGCAAAAATAAGTGGCGTTGGTTCTTTGGGATTCTGGTAGCAATCGGGGTGGCCGTGGCATCGTATTTTATGATGCGGTATACGGTACTCGCCAAAGAAATTGTGGTTAGTCTGGAGGGAGCAGACAAGGATTATTTTTATTACAAAAACGGTAAGAAAATGTTTGTCAAATACGTGAACGGAGTACGGATTGAGTATATAACGTCAAATGACATGCCTTATGAGGATGACAGCTTTGGTCTGGACCAGGAGTTGGCACGTTTTCTTGCAGAATACGGAGAAGTGCTGTTAGTTGCGGGGATTGCCATATGTATGCTGCTTCTTGTTTGTTTTTTGCGGAGCAGACGTATATGGAAGAATACGGAGTACATACACCGGAAAGGGATTGCCTATCTGGCTGAGGTATCGGTAGTTGCTCTTTGCTTCCTGCCGGTGGCATTTTCGAAATTTGAGACGTTTATTTCCTCATGTGAGGTATGGGTCGGAGACTACTATGGGGTTACATCTTTAGAATATGCAGTCGAATCATTCGTTCCGTTGGTGTTGTGGGAAGTATACTTTTTTTTCAGCTTCTGGTATTTGCGGCCGTTGTTTTCCTTAGGTGTCATAGGGTATCTGCGGGAATACAGTTTGTTGGTATTGCTGGGCAGAGGATGTAGAACGTTATGGTGTTATTTTAAGAGAGAAGTATCTGAGATAGAGTTTGGGAAGAAACCGGTAAAGCTTCTTTGGAAATTGGTAGTGCTTCAGTTTGCTATGCTGTGCGCATGTGTGTTGCTGGGAAAAATCGGATTGATATTGCTTTTTGTGTATTCCGTAGGTGTGTTTTTTTGCTGTAACCGGTTGTACAAAAAGGCTGCAAAGGACTACGGGGAGGTACTCAGAGAAGTTGAAGGGATTGCGAATGGAGAACTGGCAGGGAAGGAACTGCCGGAGTTTGGTATGTACAGGCCGCTTGGGGAAGGACTTTCGGAGATTAAGGAAGGATTCCGCAAGGCGGTCGAGGAAGAGGTAAAAAGCGAGCGGATGAAAGCGGAGTTGATTACCAATGTATCTCACGATTTGAAGACGCCGCTGACTGCCATTATGACTTACGTGGAGCTGTTAAAACGGGAGGATATCACGGAGGAAGAACGTAAGTCTTATATCGAGACATTGGAGAACAAGTCCAATCGTCTGAAGATTTTAATCGAGGATTTGTTTGAAGTAAGCCGTGCTGCCAGCAACAATGTGGAACTGCAGCAAACGGATGCGGATTTGGTAAAGATGTTAAAGCAGATAGCGGTTGAGTATGAGGATACATTTGCCGCAGCAAAGCTTACCCTGCGGCAGGCTATGCCGGAGTGTCCCTGTATCGTGTACGTGGACGGCGAAAAAACCTACCGGATTTTTGTAAATCTGTTTTCAAATATTTGCAAATATGCCATGCCGGAAAGCCGGGTGTATGTCCGGGTGTATGAGGCGTTTGACGGATATTATGCCGAGATAAAGAATATGTCTGCTATGGAACTGTCGGTAAATGCAGAGGAATTGACGGAGCGTTTTGTAAGAGGGGATGCCTCCCGGAACACGGAAGGTTCCGGTCTGGGTCTGGCCATCGCAAAGAGTCTGACGGAAGTGCAACGGGGCCGTTTCAATGTAGAAATAGACGGAGATTTGTTTAAGGTAA
>JAZNBY010000174.1:0-12629 GCA_045587325.1 Lachnospiraceae bacterium
TGTGGCGGTAGGTGAGAAAAACCGAGTGTTCGGTTATTCCAACGAAGATTTAAAGCGCATGATGGGACTTCGACTGAATAAGGAGTTGTATTTGTGCTATTACCTGATTTACCAGGCTGCGGCCTGCTTTTATCAGGACTCTACCTATAATTACAGAGAGTATATAAAACTTGAGGACCTTTTAGAGGCGGCCTCCCACGGTTTGTCCGGCATGGTGTCGGAGCTGCACCGGTTTTCCGCAGAGACACCGGAGGAGACCAGCTTTAAGGCGCTGGCCATTGCTTGGGACGAGCTTCCGGTGATTGCAAACGAGGATACTCAGGGGGTACGGGCAGGAAGAGGTTCCAAGAGCGGATTCGTAAAGCTGGTGTTTAATTTCATGGTATCCCAGGGCTTATTTACGGAAGTGGGAGAACGCTATTACCCGACCGGCCGGATGCATGCCTTAATCCGCAGGTATTTCGAAGAGGAAAAGGGAAGACTGTACGAGCTACAGATGGGAAGAAGCAAAGGAGGAGAAGACGGTGCCGCACATTAACCGTATTCGTGTCAATAATGTAAAATACAATTTCGGAACCCAGGCATATGATGACTTTTTGATGAAGCCGTTTTGCGGGAATACACTGTATGACCTTGCCAACGGCGGAGGAAAAAGTGTACTTATGCTGCTTTTGTTGCAGACGGTGATTCCGAATTGTACCTTAGATGAGAAACAACCGATTGAGAAGCTGTTCCGTACCGGGGAAGGAAGTAAGACCATTCACTCCCTGGTGGAATGGCAGCTTGACGATGAGAATATACAGAACGGATTTCGCTATATGACCACCGGCTTCTGTGCCAGAAAGGCGGCAGAGGCGGAAGGGGAGACCAAGGATACTGCCTCCATCGAGTATTTTAACTATTGTATTTTCTATAGAGAATATAATGCAAACGATATCCGGAATCTTCCTCTTGTAAAGGACAAGGAGAGGATTACCTACAGCGGTTTGCGCCGTTATTTAAAGGAACTGGAACGGGATAATTCCCTTGTGGTACGTATTTTTGATCGAAAGGGCGAGTACCAGAGCTTTATTGCGGATTACGGTATTTATGAGAGCGAATGGGAGATTATCCGTGGCATCAATAAGACCGAGGGCCATGTCCGTACCTATTTCGAAAGCAATTATAAGACTACCCGTAAAGTGGTGGAGGATTTGTTAATCGAAGAGATTTTAGGGACTTCTTTCCGCAGAAAAGCAGGAAAAGAGGATGTGGAGGATACCATGTCCAAGACCCTTTTGGATATGAAAGATAAGTTAGTGGAGCTGGCAAAGCAGAAGGATGCGGTGAGAAGCTTTGACCGACAGGAGGAAGTGCTTACGGAGTTTTCTTCCCGAGTGGATCTTCTCGGTTCTGTGTACGGAGAGCAAAAGGATGCCACGGTACAGTTAAACCGCATTTATAATGCGGCGACTCATTATCTGGACGGCAGAGAAGAGGCGGTAACGAAAGCGAAGGAGTCGGAAGCACAGGCGACGGCAGAGTTGCAGGCGTACGAGGCAGAACTTTTATCCGCAGGTATTTCCGAGGACAGGGAGCTGGCGAAGGAATATGCGGCGCAGGTTTCTCTTTTGTCGGATGAGGCAGAACAGAAGAAACAAAAGCGGGAGGCGCTTTCCGCACTGTTAAAGAAAAAGGAATGTGCCAACGATTATCTGGAATATCTGGAAGAGAAAAAGAAGCGGGATGAGACGGCAGTTACCCTGCAGGCCCTGGCGGGACAGAGCGGACTTCCGGAGGAAATCGCAGGTCTGGTACGGGCATTCCGCATGAAAAAGGAACAATACGAAGAGAAGCTGACGGAAGCACTTTCCACGGCGGAAAGTGCGGCGGCAGGAGCGCTTCTGAAATATAAGACGGCTGAAACGTCCCGAAAGGATGTAGAAAAGGAAATCGCGGTATCCGAAGTGCTCACGGAGCAGACAAAAAAGGAATTAACGGGTCTTTTTGCCAAGATTAAGGAGCAAAAGGATGCGGTAGGTCTGCTTCTGGCGGAGGATGCAGAAAAGTACGAAGCAGAGTGTCGCGACCGGATTGCGGAGGCATCTATAAAGCTTACCGCATTAAGAGAAGAGGAGAAGCGTCTTTCGGAAGAACGGGAAGAAGCACTTCTTATGGTGCACCGCAGAGAGAATGAGCAGAGCCGGTTCTACGAGACTCAGGCGTTAAGAGAAGAGGAAAAGGAGAAGCTTTCGGAAGCGAAGCTTAGGGCAGACAAGCTTTCCGAGGCTTACGGAGAGAAGGATTACCGTGCCCTTCGCGCAGCGGTACGTACCCGGTGCAGGGATGCGTATACGGAAAGTGCAAGACTGTCTGAGCAGTTGCAGGCGGCAAAGAAGAGACGTCAGGCAGTGGAAGCGGGAGAACTGTTTTCTTCCGTGGAGGCTGCGGAGGCTGTAAAAGAATATATTTGTACCAGACATAGAAAAAAGGCAATCACAGGCGTGGAGTATTTGCAGGGATTGCAGGAGAAGGAGCAGGAGGAACTGTTACGGAAGGTTCCGGGACTGACCTTTGCCGTGATTACGGAAGGCTTTGAATCGGTATTTGACGACCATCTGCTTTCGGAATGTATTCCGGAAGGGGTTATGGTACCGCTTCTTCGCATGGAATCACTGCGGGCAGGGAAGGAACTGTTCCACAGGGAGCAGATGTTGCTTTGTGTAAAGGATGGCGCCGCATTGTTTGAAGAAAAAGCCAGACAAAAGGAAATCGTGCGTTTGTCCCGGATCGAGGAGGAGGCTGAGCAGGGCATCCGCCGGATTCAGACACTTCTCGATGCTTACGAAGAAGATGAAGAGTTTTTAACCGGATTTGTGAAGAGTTATTATGATGCCATGTACGCAAAGAAAGCGGAGTACGGTACGGATCCGGAGGAAGATACGTTACAGGAGAGATTGCGGGAAGCAAAGGAGGCGCTTCTGTCTCTTACGGAACGTCTCGCGACAAACAAAGAAGAGCAGGAGCGTTACAAGACGGTTGTTTCCGATGGGGAACGGGAGCGTCTTTCTTATCATGCCCTTGTGGAGTTAAACGAACAGGTAACGGAGAAGGAACAGGCGGTAGAAGAGTTTTCCAGAAAGAAGGAGCGGCTTACCCAGTGGAAAAACGATGCTGAGAAGATGGCAGAAGAGCTTAATCAGGCTTGTGAGGCAAAGAATGCGGAGGTAGAAACCATTCGCGCAGGACTTGCCAAGTTACAAAAGACATACGAAACCTATGCCGTTTACGATACGGAGGGAGCACCTGCTGAGGTGTCCTGTGACATAGAGGAACTGATGGTGCAGATTGACGGTAAGATTGCTGCATTGCACGGAGAAGCGTCCTCCATGGACGATAAAAAACGTTTGTTGGATTCCTATGTGGCTGCCATGAACCGGTTGCTTCGTAATATCCGGAGCAGGGAGTTCAGCGTAGCGGAGCTTTCTGAGTTATATGAAAAGAACGAGATTTATGAGACTTCCGAAGCAGAACTGACCAGACGCAGTGAAGAGATTACGGCCCTGGTGGCAGAAACGGAAGGATTGGAGCGACAGATTAAGACGTTGCAGGAGAAGCTGTTCCGTTTGGAAGGTAAGAACAGCCAGGCAGAAGCGGCTGTCATAGAGAAGTACGGCGAATATCATCCGGTGGAACTTACGGGTGAGGCACTGGCCTCCTTTATTGCAAAGAAGCGGGTACAGATTGAGGAAAAACAAAAGGAGATTGCCATTCGGAAAGAAGAGCAGGCCAAGATGTACGAGGAACTGTCCGCTTATACAGTGATTCGAAATGAAATTGCCCGGATGTTTGAAGGAACAGAAACGTTGACGGCCGAGTGCGGACGATTGGAAAACAATGTCCGTCTGGCGGAGTGTTATAAGGAAGCAAGAGAGCGTTATGCGGCTTGTGGCAGAGAACTGGTAAAACGTCAGGAGGAGTTTTACCGGAACCGGCAAAAGACCATGGAGACCCTGCAGGTATTGGGGGCACAGGCCCTGGCGGAAGAAATCGGCATGAGTGTCATGATGCCAAAGAGCGGAAAGGAAACGGAAGAGGTTGTCCGCGGCTTAAAGGAAGTGATGGAATGCCTGCAGCTTGAGCGCACCAGAATCGAAGCAGGGCTTGGGGATCTGGAAACCATTAAGGAGAATTTCGAAAGCCAGTGTTTACAGCGGTGTCTTAATATCAAGGCAGATTTGGAGCGACTGCCGAAGTTGTCCCGAATTATGCTTGACGGCGAGCAGATTCCGATGATTTCCCTGCAGATTCCGTATGTAAAGGAAGAGTTTTTTAAAGAACGCATGACCCAGTATATTGACGAGGTCATTCAGGCGGTTGACCGGATTGATAATCCGGCGGAGCGAATGAAATATATCCGTACGGCACTTTCCTATAAGAAGCTGTTCTCGGTGATTGTTTCCGATATGAACGGAATCAAGCTTCTGCTGTATAAGAGAGAGCGTATTAAGGAGCAGAGCAGACATTTGCGCTATGAAGAGGCTGTAGGAAGTACCGGACAGTCTCAGGGTATTTACATTCAGTTTTTGATTGCGGTCATCAATTATATTTCCAGCATCTATTCTCCGAAAGGTGATGCGGCGGGACTCAGAAAGGTTATCTTTATTGATAATCCGTTCGGTGCAGCCAAGGATGTGTATATCTGGGAACCGATTTTTGAATTGTTGCGGGCAAATCATGTACAGCTGATTGTTCCGGCTAGAGGAACTACGCCGGCCATTACGGGACGATTTGACGTAAATTATGTATTGGGACAGAAGTTGATTGACGGAAGACAACAGACGGTAGTGGTAGATTACTGTAGCCGTGTGGAAGCGGATTCGGTAGAGTTTATTCCGTTGCAGTTTGAGCAGACGAGTCTGGATATTTCGGAGGTGTAACATGGGTATTGAACGTTATCGGGCCATTGTCCGGCTGGAAGAAATCCGTTCCCTGATGGAACTGGAGGATTATGATGCGGCAAAAGAAACTGCAGACAGTATAAGAAAGGAGCGTCTGAAGGACAGCTCTGACCTGTTTTTGCTTGCCTCTGTTTACAGAAAGTGCGGAGAGTACGATGTGGCAAAGGAATATTTGCTGCGGATTTACGAGAAGAAGGTTACCTGGCGGGTATTGGAAGAGCTGATGGAGGTATGTCTGGCGGAGAAAAAGCCGGAAGAAGCCGAAAGTTATTTAAAGGAATATGCGAAGATTTCCGGAGGTGACCCGCGCAATTATATTTACGAATACAGAATCGGCCGGCAGAAGCATCGCCCGGATGAGGAATTGTTGCCGATTTTGCAGACCTTAAAGGCAGAGGAGTATTCGGAGAAGTATGCCTATGAACTTGCAAAGTTATACCATAAGCTGGGGCGTGGACAGGAATGTATGGCGGAGTGTGCAGACCTTATTTTATGGTTCGGAGAAGGTACCTATGTAGAACGTGCCAAGGCTCTGCAGGCCTATTACAGAGGCGAACTTTCGGCGGAGGATATCCAGGAAGAAGCAAAGCGCCGTATAAAGGAAGCGGAAGAACGCAAGGAAAGAGCGGAAGCGGAACAAAGAGCCTACGAAGCGGAAAAACGTCGCAGAGAAGAGGAAGAGAGACTGGCGGAAGAAGCCAGACAGGTAGAAGCGGAACGATTGGCGGAAGAGGCCAGACAGCAGGAAGCATTCCTTGCGGAAGAAACGCAGAAACAGAATGTCGTAGCAGACACGGATGCGTATCCGGAGGAGATGCCGGTTCCGGAAGAAGCATACGAACCGGTGGAAGATGCCGTAGCGAAAGAAGATGTTTCCTTTGATGAGGAAACTTTTGCCTCGGAGTTAGAGGACATCTATGCGGAAGTGGCGGCTACAGAGATAGAGGAGCCGATGTGGGAAGAGGATGCTACGGCCGTGGCGTCCGTCGTTGCTTCGGATGAGGAGGCTGCGGAGCCGGATGCTTATGAACAGATGTCATTGTTCGGAGCAACAAATAAGACGGAACCTTCGGAAGAGGAAGAATCGGAGATGGCCTATGTGGCGGAAGAAGAGACAGGCGAATCGGAAGAGCAGGAAGCATCCCCGTTAGGAAAAGAACTTTCCGCCAGACTTGCGGAAAAGGGAATCGTATTTGAAGATGTATTACATCAGTTTGCCCGGATAGAGAAGGTACGCAAGCAGCTTGTCCGTATGTTGGAAGTGGTAGTGACGGTACGGAAAAAATGCCATTGCCTCATCATTACCGGCGAGAGAAAGAGTGGAAAGACAACTCTGGGGACCTATCTTGCGAAGCTTTTGTATGAGCTTTCTTATGTGAAGACACCACGGGTGGCAAAAATCAACGGTGACCGTTTGAATCAGATCAATCTTTACGAAAAGAAGATGCAGCTTCAGGATGTATGTCTCATCGTGGAACATGCGGGAAATATGACGGAGGAGACAGTGGAAGCATTGCTTGGTTTTATCCGTTCCACTCATGTGTTGGGCACGGTAATTTTAGAAGATAATCCGACCGCCATGAACAGACTTCTTCGTAATAATGCGGAATGCAATCAGGTGTTTAATAACCGGGTACATCTGGCAAAGTATGACGGGAATGAATTGATGGGTTTTGCTTTGGAATATATGCAGGAACAGGACTATAGTATTACACCGGAGGCAAAGAAGGTATTGCGTCAGGAGGTAGAGAATCTGACCAGGACCGAGCATAAGGAAGGAAGACTGGTGGCAACGAGAGAACTGATCTGTGCCGCACTGGAGAGAGCGGACTACAGAAACAAAGATGCCATACTTACGATGGCGTCTGCCGGCAATTTCCTTGGAGCTAAGGCATTGGAACTTATCCCGGAGGATTTCGGAACAGGAAAGTAAAACAAAAAGGCTGAAAGGAGAAGTTTCCTTTCAGCCGATTCTTATTATACTGTGAACTTGATTTTGATTTCGTCCTTCAGATTCTGTCCGCCTCGGGAACGGACATTTTTTGTGACATTCAGTATGTAGGCCGTATTCTTTGCGTAGGGATCAAGCGGCTCAATCTCCACCTCGTTTGTTTCGGAATTGTAACGAATGGTGGTACGTAAAATAGCACCGCTTTCTTCGGCAGTAACGAACATATTGATATTGTTTACCGTGGCCGGATTTAATGGAGCGGTAAAACGGACGCGCCAGATGAATTTGCCGGTTTTGAATTTCAAATGCTGTTTGATGCGATGCCCCGTATCTTCGGTAAGCGGTTCAATCTCCAACAGGTTCATAAGGACTCTCCTTTCGCTTGAAATGACACCCTATGATATAGTATAGTATAAAAACGGGAAGTTTACAAGAGATTTTGCAATGTTTTCCCTTCTTTGTAAAATCCTTACAGAAAAATGAGGAAAAGAGGAATAGAATATGGAACATAACAATATAATTTTAATTGGTATGCCGGGTTCCGGAAAGAGTACACTGGGAGTTCTTTTGGCAAGGGCTATGAATTATCGTTTTGTGGACACGGACCTTCTGATCCAGGAACGGGAGGGACGGTTGTTGTGTGAGATTATCGAAGAAGAAGGCCTGGAGCGCTTTTTGGAGATTGAAGGAGAGGTAAATGAGGGGCTTTCCGTAGAACGGACGGTAATCGCACCGGGAGGAAGTGCTATCTATCATGAGGCGGCAATGAAGCATTTTTCGGAGATCGGAACCATTGTATATCTGCATGTTCCGGTGTCGGAGTTGGGTAAGCGATTGGGAGATTTAAAGCGCAGGGGCGTGGTCTTAAAAGAAGGACAGAGTCTTCAGACGTTGTATGAAGAGCGGCAGGTATATTATGAGCGTTATGCGGAGGTAACGGTAAATGTAACCGGACAGGAAATCGGGGACGTATTGGCGGAACTGAAAGAAAAACTGGAGAAGAGGATGAGATAAGCGGGATTTATTCTACAACATTAGAATAATCTACAGTTTTAGAATAGTTTTGGAAAAGTACTTTACAAAACGAAAGTTTGTGGTATAATCAGAGTAGAGGTAGTAGATTTGCACAAAAATGGGACCCAAATTATGTGCAACTTTACCAAAAAAATTAAAAGTGTATTGAAAATTAAATAGAAAAATATAAAAATCTGAATACGTCGGATTTTGAGGTGAATTATGGAACAATATATTATTAAAGGTGGAAAGCCGTTGGTTGGAGAGGTTACCATCGGAGGAGCAAAAAATGCAGCGTTAGGTGTTCTTGCGGCTGCGATTATGACGGATGAACCGGTGCGGATACATAATCTGCCGGATATCAGTGACGTGGATATCCTATTAAAAGGAATAGAGGCACTGGGGGCTGTGGTAGAGCGTCCGAATGTACACGAGACCCGTATTATCGGCGGAAGTATTACCACATGTATCGCCGGATATGATGACCTTAGAAAAATCAGAGCCGTATATTATTTGTGCGGCGCTTTGTTAGGTAAATATAAGAGAGCGGAAGTTCCGCTTCCGGGTGGCTGTAATATCGGCAGCAGACCGATCGACCAGCACATCAAAGGATTTGAGGCACTGGGTGCAAAGGTAGTGATTCAGCACGGTATGATTATTGCCGAGGCGGAGAAACTGGCAGGAGCTCATATCTATTTTGACTGTAACTCCGTAGGTGCCACCATTAATGTAATGATGGCAGCTTGTATGGCGGAAGGCCAGACTGTTTTGGAGAATGCGGCAAAGGAGCCTCATGTAGTGGAAGTGGCAAACTTCTTAAACAGCATGGGTGCCAACATCAAGGGTGCCGGAACGGATGTTATCCGTATTACCGGGGTGGAGTCTCTTCACGGAAGCACCTATTCCATTATCCCGGACCAGATTGAAGCAGGCACATTTATGCTTGCGGCAGCGGCGACCAGGGGAGATGTTGTAATTAAGAATGTAATTCCGAAGCATTTGGAGGCGGTAACCGCAAAGCTTGTGGAAATCGGTGCCGAAGTAGAGGAATTTGACGACGCGGTTCGCGTAGTGGCTACGAAGAGACTGGTTCACACCAATATTAAGACATTGCCGTACCCGGGATTCCCGACGGATATGCAGCAGGTAATGGCAACCCTTCTTTCCGTGGCAGAGGGAACCAGTATTGTAACGGAGACGATTTTCGAGAATCGTTTTATGTATGTAGATGAGTTGACCCGTATGGGTGCCAGCATGCGTGTGGTAGAAGGAAACAGCGCAGTGATCGAAGGAGTGGAGAAGCTGACCGGTGCTACGGTACGCGCCCTTGACCTTCGTTGCGGTGCGGCACTGGTAGTGGCAGGATTGATGGCAGACGGCTATACTACAGTGGAGCATATCGAGTATGTAGAACGCGGTTACGAGAAGCTGGTACATAAGATGTGTGAGCTGGGAGCAGCCATCGAGAAGCTGGATTCCGATGACGCCAAGGCGATTCAGAAGTTTAAGTTGAGAGTAAGCTAATTTAATAAATGAAAGAAGGACTTTCAAAAATCAAGATATCTGTGGAGACTACGTGAACTGATGAGAAGACGATTGCTATTGGGCTTGGTAATGCTAGTGGTGTTACTATTAGGTGCTTGTACAAAGGAAGAAAGCGCTGAAAAAGAAAAAGCTCTTATAAGTGCTTTGAAAAAACAGTCCGTGACTCCGGCAGAGGATTTTGAGTTTGAGATGGATGAGAGGTTAGATGGTTTATCGCTATGTGGCTATATAGGCCAGAGTGAAATCGTAGTTATACCTGACGAAGTGAATGGGAAAAAGGTAGTAAGTATTACTAATAAGGCTTTTGGGGAAGGCTCCGGTGTTAAGGCGATTAAAATACCGGATTCTGTCGAAAGAATATCTGCCGGGTTTCAAGGTAATGCTGAGTTACAGTATATTGTTTTTGGAAGCGGATTAAAAGAAATAGGAGAGTATTCCTTTTTTGGATGCCATGCTTTAGATAGAGTTGAATTAAATGAGGGTTTGGAAAAGCTTGAGTACAATGCTTTTGCTGATATGGATCAGTTAAATTATTTGTATGTACCGGGTACGGTTACTGAAATAATTGGACCTGCGATTCACATTTTCAATGAAGATTTTGTATTGGCAGGGAAAGCGGGAAGTAAGGCGGAGGAATATGCCGACTTATTGCGTTATACCTTCGAAATTATAAAATGATTTATCCATAAGATAAGGATTAAGGCGGTCACCATCCGGTAACCGCCTCTTCTTTTTTTCTACCTCATTAATTTCAGCAAGCCCATTCCTCTGTGATTTCCGGGTTGTATTCCGGAATAATTTTGAGAAACAGGGTTATTCTGCCAGACGCTTGGCCAGACCACAGACCAGATTCACGGTATGGGTAATGGCTTTGGCTTCAAAGGTCGGATAGTCTTCCGTAGCGGAATCATCTGCCTTATCGGAAATAGCACGGATAATAAGGAACGGAACCTTATTATTATAAGCTGCATGGGCGATGGCAGCACCTTCCATTTCCGTACACATGCCGTGGAAGGTGGCAGTGAGCCAGTTCTTTTTCTCCTTTGCGGCAATGAACTGGTCGCCGGTTACGATGCGTCCTTCGTGTACGGACACATCCGGATTTACTGCCAGGCAGACGTCTTTTGCCAGAGCACGGAGAGCGGTATCTGCCGGGAACACGGAAGTATCCATCCGCGGAATTACGCCTACCTCATAACCGAAAGCAACGGCGTCCATATCATGCTGCAGGGCATCTGTGGACAGTACAATGTCTCCGATGTCGATGGCGGCATCTAAGGATCCGGCAATGCCGGTGTTGATAATGGCATCTGTAGCGAACAAATCAATAAGCTGCTGGGTACAGATGGCTGCATTTACCTTGCCGATGCCGGAACGTACTACCACAACAGGCATACCGGATAAGTTTCCTTCATAAAATGTAAGAGAGGCTTTGTTTGTAATACGAACCTCCGTCATGTTCTCTTTGATGCGTGCAACTTCTTCTTCCATTGCACCGATGATACCAAGTTTATTCATAGTGTCTCCTTTGCATCAGAATGTCGTTTTCTGTTTTTTAGTGTAGCATAAAAGGAGAAAAAGCACAATGAACTTTCTGTGATTTGTGTGGCTTTTCTGTGATAATGCTTGATTTTCGGCAAATGGTTTCGTATAATGAAGGCAGAATTATCCGGGAAGACAAACGGATAGTGATGTGGTGCGCAGGCACCGAAAGAAAAGGAGTGTACCATCATATGAGATATAAAACATCGGGAACCTGTTCCTCTGCCATTGATTTTGAGGTAGAAGACGGGATTGTAAAAAGTGTAAAATTTATCGGCGGCTGCAACGGAAATACCCAGGGAATTTCCAAACTGGTGGAAGGAATGCCGGTAGACGAAGTGATTGCAAGACTGGAAGGCATCAAGTGTGGCTTTAAGGGCACCTCCTGTCCGGACCAGTTATCAAAAGCATTGAAGGAATGGAGGGCATAGTGCCTAATGAAACATATTGTATTTACGGGCGGCGGAACCGCCGGTCATGTAACGCCGAACATTGCGTTGTTTCCGGCATTAAAGGAAGCGGGCTATGAGATTTCCTATATCGGTTCTTACGACGGGATCGAAAAGGAACTGATTACCGCACAGGGGGTGACCTATTACGGGATTTCCTCCGGAAAGTTGCGTCGGTATTTCAATCTGAAGAATTTTACGGACCCGTTCCGGGTAATCAAAGGATATTTTCAGGCGAAGAAGCTGTTAAAAAAGATAAAGCCGGACATCGTATTTTCCAAGGGCGGATTTGTGTCGGTTCCGGTGGTGAAAGCTTCCAAAAAATGTAAAATCCCGTGTATCATCCATGAATCGGATATTACACCGGGTCTTGCCAACCGGCTGGCCTTTTCGTCCGCTACGAAGATTTGTGCCAATTTCCCGGAGACGTTAAATTATTTACCGAAGGAAAAGGCAGTGCTGACCGGCTCGCCGATTCGAAAGGAGCTGTTTTCCGGAAATAAGATAAAGGGTCTTGATTTCTGTGGCTTTACTGCCAACAAGCCGGTGATTCTGGTGGTAGGAGGCAGTACGGGAGCGGCTTCCGTGAATACGGCGGTGCGCAATTTGCTTCCGACCTTATTGCAGCAGTTCCAGATTATCCATCTTTGCGGCAAGGGGAAAACCGACGAGGCGTACAACGGCAAAGAAGGCTATGTACAGTACGAGTACATCAATGAGGAATTAAAGGATTTGTTTGCGGCGGCAGACATTATTGTGTCCCGTGCGGGCGCCAATGCCATCTGTGAGCTTTTGGCATTAAAGAAGCCTCATGTGCTGATTCCGTTGTCTGCGGCAGCCAGCAGAGGAGACCAGATCCTGAATGCGGAATCCTTTGAGCGTCAGGGTTTTTCCTATGTCTTAAAGGAAGAGGAAGTGACAAACGAGACGCTTTTGACGGCAATCAATAGCGTATACGAAAATCGAGAAACCTATGTGGCAGCCATGAACGAGAGCAAATTAAATCATGCCATTGAGACCATTACGGAGATGATAAAGGAATTGTCGAAGTAGGAAAGAACGGATGCAGATCCAGTGGGCAGCTTGTCCACTGGATTCCTTTATTCCGGGGAAAAGCAAAAGAACCGGGTTACGGGAAAGGAGACTTGCCATGAAGTTTTTGCTGGTTGCGTTAAATGCAAAGTACAT
>JAZNBY010000175.1:0-2122 GCA_045587325.1 Lachnospiraceae bacterium
CCATACCTTTAACGGGTTACAACATTCTTCATCTACCGTCTTAACAAGTAAACAATACGGAACACCCTTCTTCACCGGAATCTCTAAAGAAAACTCCAATTCCTCTCCGGTATTTCGCCCGTCCACATTCCATACAATGCCTCTGAATACATCTCCCGGTTTCTTCACCACCACTGCCTCATCGGAACGGTGGATGCAATCTCCCTTTAGCTTCTTAAAGAACGCAAAGGTCCAGTAAGTCGGTTTCTTTATCAGTCCGTTTGCTACCAGCCCAAAGCCTCCGGAAAACGGGGTAAACGGAATACCGTCTTCTTCGAATACATCGCGGAAGGTCCAGTAGGAATAGGACGCATGTTTGTCTCCCAGGCGTGATAACATGTGTGCCACGTAAGCCGCATTCAGGTTGGTATCGTGAATCGGGCACTCCGGAATATAGGAAGTATTAAACTCCGTAATGTGAATATCCATTCCCTTAAATTCCGGGAAACTGTCCACAATTTCTCTGGAACGCTCCAACTCACCAAATGCATACTCCGGCTCATGGAGATCGATGTATCCGTAATGGCCGTCCCACTTCGGCAGATAGCTGGTGTAATGATGTCTTGTCACAAAATCAAGCGGTGCGTTGTTCTTTTTTACAAAGGTAAGGAAGGACCGCAACCAATTCTCATCATCCACGCCACAGATTGCCGGACCGCCTACTTTTAAGCCCTCGTCCACTGCCTTTACTGCCTGTGCGGTAACCTTATATAACTTCAAATACTCCTTCATGTTCGCATCTTTCCAGAAGGAGGTCAGATTCGGCTCGTTCCACACTTCTATCGGCCAGGTGATGACTTCTTTTCTGCCGTAACGCTCTATCAAATGGCGCAATGTCGCCTGTACCAGCGCAATCTATGTACTGTAATCCTTCGGCGGTGTTACGTTGCCTTCCCAGTAAAATACGGTCTGGTCGCCGGACGCCATCTTCTTCGGCATAAAGCCCAGTTCCAAAAACGGACGGATATGTAACTCCTGATACATATCCATCACCCGGTCAAGGTAGGTGAAATTGTATTCAATGATAGCCTTGCCGGTCTTCCATGCCTTTCTGTACTGGTAAATTCCCATATCGTCGCAAAACAATCCGTGTCCGCGAATATAAGAAAATCCGATCTCATCCTGTACAAGACGGAGTTGTTCATAATACTCCTTCTGGAGCGCCAGTCCCATACGTCCCGTTCCGATACAATAATCCGCCCCATTCCGGAACGGTACCGTTGTGCCTTTTTCTACCTGATACTTTTTCTCCATGTCCTTTCCCTTCCTTTCGTCCGTATTCCCTGATTTATACTCTTATATCGTATAACCGAAGCCCAAAACGGTAAAACACTTACCGCCGTCTTCTTCTGTCATGGAAATCTCCACCGTATGCTCTGCCGCAACATCGCTTTCATACACAATGTATGCGGTACAATGATCCCACCCGATTTCCCTCGGGTCAATTACTCTGGTCACAACTCCGTCTACCTTAACGGCAGCCTTACCGAAGGCCGGATTTCCGGAATCCTTATATACCAAAAGCAAATCCTTGCAGTAAATCTTCATGGCAAACGCATCTGTAGAACCCTCGCCGGACTTCATCCAGTTGTCCGGGAACTCCGGTGAACCAAACGGATTCCTATCCTTTTCCACATACTGAAGCATGGTATCCTTCTCGGTAAAGCCACCCTCTGTAATGCTTCGTACCTCTTCGCGATCATTAAAATTGCTGCGGTCAAAGGTAAGCAATCCGGAGAACTTCTCTCCGATGGCCGGAGTGACAGAAATGACTGCATCCGACTTCTCCTCCTTAGCCGCCTCTGCCTGCTGCCAAAGGTATCCGATACAATCTGCCATAATACGATGACCATCGTTGCTCGGATGGAACAAATCATAGAAAAACTGTCTCTTTGTAATAATCGGCGTCTCCTCGGAAAACTGAGGGGTTACCGCATTTTTAATACTGATCATCGGTGTCTCGAAGCGCTTTCCTACCGGAATCATGCGTTCCTGCAAATTAAAATCATCCATAAATACGGAGAACAACAGGATAACCGCCGGATTGCCCGGGCCTTCCAGTACCATCTTTACCAGGCTTTCA